>JASJHC010000066.1:0-3035 GCA_033791245.1 Acidimicrobiia bacterium
AGGTCGGGCCACCAGCAAAGGTGGCATCGGTTAGATACACATCGGTCAGATCAATAGTTGCATCCGTCGGATTGTGAATCTCAATGAATTCACCCTCAGTCGGTGTAACCACAAACTCCGAAACCAACAAATGATCCGCAGCGGGTTCGGCAGCCTGTGCTCCTACCGCTCCCAGTGCGGTCAGCACCGAAGCAACCAGGGCAAGAGTCACCGCCAATCGCATCCGCCGTCGAGAGAGAAAAGAACCCGCCATCGTCAAACCCCTTCTCTGCCGGCTAGAGAAGCGACCGGGTCCGTAGATGGCCGAGCCAAACGGTACTTCCGACCGCCCCCCGTCCAGCATATTCGCCATTGGTTGCCAGCGCAGGCAACTTCCTCTATTGAGGCTAGCGATCGGACACTGGGTGCGGCGAATAGAAATCACCAAGAGCGCGAAATAGCGGCGTGATGGCGGCGGAACTGAGCGATGCGGCTGCGGCTACTGTCACGGGATGAGATTTGGAGCATTCACCCCGCAAGGATGGCGCCTCGACCTAGTCGGTATCGAGACCGCCCAGCAATGGCCAACGATTCTGTCGGTTGCCAAGACCATCGAAGCAGCAGGCTACGAATCGGTATGGGTCTACGACCACTTTCACACGGTGCCGGTGCCAACACAGGAAGTGACCTATGAAGCATGGACACTGATGGCGGCGCTGGCGGCCACCACCGATACCGTGCGGCTCGGGCAGATGTGCACTTGCAATGGCTATCGCTCCCCTTCGTATCTGGCGAAGGTCGCCGCCACCATTGACGCCATCTCCGGTGGTCGTCTCGAAATGGGCATTGGTGCTGGCTGGTACGAGCATGAGTACAACGGTTACGGCTATCCCTTTCCGAAGCCGTCGGTTCGGATCGGCGAGCTAGGCGAGGCCGTCGAGATCATGCAGAGAATGTGGACTGAAGACGAGGTTCACTTTGATGGCAAGTACTACAAGCTTGACGGTGCGATCTGTCAGCCAAAGCCCGTCCAGGACCCGCACATCCCGTTCTGGATCGCCGGTGGCGGGGAGAAGCTGACTCTCAACGTTGCGGCCCGGTATGCGTCCTATACCAACTTTGGCCAGTCGGTCGAGGAGTTTGAGCACAAGTCGGCGATCCTGCGTGGTCACTGCTCGGATGTTGGAACCGACTACGACGCCATCGTCCGGTCGACGAACTTCAATGTCGTGTGCGAAGAAACCGAAGCCGACGTAGATGAGCGCATTGGCGAGATTAAGGACCGCTACCGCACCTTCGTGCCCGAAGACCGTATCCAAGGAATCGAAGACATGATGCGCAAGATGGCCGGTACCCCTGAGCAGCTTGTGGAACGGATACAGAAGTGGTCGGATGTTGGCATGAGCTATGCCATCGTCTATTTCCAGGAGGCGGCCTACGACACGTCAGGCTTGGAGAGGTTTGCCCGCGAGGTCATCCCGGCTTTGTGAATCTGGTCGGGTGGGGAGCTTCGTAGAACTCCTGAGGCCCCGGAGCAACCATGACAGCGATAGACGAAATCCGTAGACGCATCGTCGGTACGACGACAGGGTTGTTTGCACACGCGCCCTATCCGCTCGAGGACTCGCTCCGATACGAGGGTGACCCCGGTTTGTTCGGGCCCGACACGGTTACGTGGCGGGTAATCGGCGACGTTGCAACATTCGTTGGGGGCATCCGGGCTCTGCTGGTGCAAGCTGCTCATCAGGAGGTGGCGGCCGGGGTGGCCGATCACTCCCGTTATCAGGACGATCCGCTCGGCCGGCTCTCGCGCACGTCGGCATATGTAACTGCGACAGCGTTCGGAGCAATGCCTGAGGTTGAGAACGCAGTCAGGATGGTACGTCGTGCTCATCGTCCCGTTCGTGGAGAATCGCACCGCCTCAAGGGATACTCGGCGGATGATCCCGGCCAAGCTGCCTGGGTCCACAACGTTTTGACCTATTCGTTTCTGGCCGCCTACCAGGTGTTCGGCAGGGATAGCTTGGACGAAAGGGAAGCGGACCGGTTCGTTGCAGAACAGACCGCCGTGGGACGTCTGCTTGATGCTAATCCCTTGCCGCGGACTGCAGATGTCCTGACAGATTGGGTGGTGGGGCACCCGGACTTAGGGTTGTCCCCCGGCATGGAGACCGCAGTTGACTTCCTGCGCTCTCCGCCGCTGCCGTGGACAGTGCGGGTGCCGTATCGGATTCTGTACTGGGCCGCGGTGGCAACGATTCCGCAGACGCTGCGAGGATTGCTTGGGCTGCGTCGGATCCCCGGAGCGATCGTGATGGGGAAGGTCTTGATCAAGTTCTTGCGATGGGCGCTGGGGTCATCCCCGTCCTGGTATCTGGCTCTAACCCGAGTCGGCGCTCCATTACCGAATGGTCATCGCTTCCGTACCCACCCATTTGAGCCCTAGCAATCGGTTCTTGCGTACGTGGGAACGGCATTCCGGCGTGGTATACGCATGTTCGCATGAGGCGCCACCCCCGCTGGTTCTTGCGTAGCTCGGGACGGCATACCGGCGGAATCTACGCAAGTTCGATGGGTCTACGGCAGCCAAGACAGGTCGGTGTTGCCACCGCTGATGATGACGCCGATCCGCTGCCCGGCGACCGTGTCGCCCAGCTTGCGGACCGCGGCGAGCCCGGTGGCGCCTGACGGTTCGACGAGGAGCTTCATCCGATGCAGATGGAACAAGGCTGCGTCGATGATCTCGGGCTCGTCGACTAGGACAATTTCGACGCCCGCCCAGCTCAGGGTCGAGAAGGTGCGATCGGCGAGTGCCGTGAGCAGACCGTCAGCGACCGTGTTGGGGTTGGCCACCCGCGGTTGAATCTGGCCGGTCTGCAGCGACCGATAAGCGTCATCAACCTCGCTTGGCTCGGCCCCGATGATCCTCGCATCCGGCAACAGCCTCCGTGTCGCGATTGCTGTCCCTGACAAGAGGCCGCCGCCACCTATCGGTGCAATGACAACGTCGAGGGGTCCCACATCCTCGATGAGCTCAAGAGCGGCGGTTCCCTGAC
>JASJHC010000067.1:0-6887 GCA_033791245.1 Acidimicrobiia bacterium
TGACGACCACCGAGCGAGGGACGGATAAGGCGCTGTCAGTTTCGCTGATGCGGTTCGGGTGCTCGTGTTGGTAGGCGAACACATCGTCCGACCACGCAACGTCGCCTTCGATCGCCCTGCTGTAAGGATCGAGAAGGAGCTTGGCCGAATTGAAGACGAGACCATCGGCCGGAGACCAGGGGCCGTGCACTCTGAAGCCGTAGCGCTGGCCGGGCTCCACGCCAACGACGTAGGCATGATGGGTAAAGGCGGTTATCTCTTCGAGGCGGATGCTGATTTCGTTGTTGTCATCATCGAACAGACACAGTTCGACCCGGTCGGCGTTTTCCGCATAGACGGCGAAGTTGGTGCCCTCCCCGTCGTAGGTTGCCCCAAGGGGATACGGCTCTCCGGGCCAGACTCGGGACTTCAAGGGCCTGGGGTCACTTGATAGATACGCTCTCCGTACTCTTTGACCATGCGCGATGCGGTGACAAAGGGTCCGAGCGTCTTCCAGTTGTGGCGAACTTTGGCGAGCCATTCAGCCGAAGGGGCGGTGCCGTCTCTTCCGTAGTAGAGAGGGGCAATCTCATTGCCGAGCACTTGGTAGAGGTGGGCAGCCTCCTCGCTATCCCTCTGGTCCGGATCCTCCGCGGCGGATGAGGCGATCGCCCAGCCATTCTCGCCATCGAAGCACTCGTCCCACCACCCGTCGAGAATCGAGAAGTTGAGGCCGCCGTTGAGTGCCGCCTTCTCCCCACTGGTGCCACAGGCTTCTCGCGGACGGACCGGATTGTTTAGCCAGACGTCGCAGCCCGCATACATCGCACGGGCGACTGCCATGTTGTAGCCGGGGATGAATACGAAGCGGCCTCGTGACGCCGGATCGTTGGCGAATCTGACGACGTTGCTCAGCACGCCTTTGCCGGGTTCATCGGCGGGGTGGGCCTTGCCGGCGAACACAAACTGCACGGGTCGGTCGTCGTCGTTGATTAGAGCGATAAGAGGGTCGAGATCCGATAGGAGAAGATCGGCTCGCTTGTAGGTAGCAAAGCGTCTGGCGAAACCGATTGTCAGAGCATCAGGATCGAGCTGGGTCGGCTCACCTAGTTGGCTGTTTGCCATCTCGATCATGCGATTGCGGCCGCTGCGGAACACAGTTCGGATCTCGTCATCGGTGACGCTGTCGACCTTCGCCCATGTTTCAGTTGACGGAAGATGCCAATCGTTACCGAGTTTGTCGTCGAAAACGGTCTGCATTTCCGGGTCGACCCAGGTACGGGCGTGGACACCGTTGGTGACAGATGTGATCTCAGAGCCGCCGGGCACCTCGCCAAACATGGCCCGACTCACTTCGCCGTGGAGACGAGAAACTCCGTTGACTCGTCCTGCGATGCGTACGCAGAACGCAGCCATGTTGAAGTGGTCATCCCCACCAGGCAGTATTCCCAGCTTCAGGAGTTCATCGAGATCGACTCCGTAGCGTTTCGCCCACACACCGAGATACTTGCGCATCAGGTCAGGGGCAAAGCGATCGATGCCGGCGGGGACCGGCGTATGTGTTGTAAACACGATGCGGCTGCGGATGGCAGCGACTGCCTCATCGAGAGTGAGGCCTTTGGCAACCTCTTCTGCGAGTAGTTCCAGGGCCAGGAACCCGGCATGGCCCTCGTTGAGGTGGAATTTGGCTGGTTCGTAGCCGAGTTGGCGGATCGCACGCACGCCACCGACACCCATGAGTAGCTCCTGGCGCATCCGCTGCTCCCGGTCTCCGCTGTAGAGACGGTCCGAGACGCGACGCCCGTATTCGTCGTTGATGTCAAGATCTGTGTCGAGCAGGAACAACCTCGTGGTGCCGACGTTGGCTTGCCAAACCCGTGCGGTTACCTGCCGGTCGGCAAGGGCTAGTTCGACGCGGGCGGGCGTTGCCGTGAGGGCGAGAAAGCGCGGGTTGTTGGTGACATAGCGTTCCCGCTGCCGGCCGTCCTCGAGTGCTTGCTGGAAGAACCCGTCGCGGTAGAACAAGCCGACCGCAATCAAAGGCATGCGGAGGTCGCTGGCCGCTTTGAGATGGTCGCCAGCGAGTACGCCAAGACCACCCGAGTACTGAGGGAGCATCTCGGACACGCCGAACTCGGGGCTGAAGTAGGCGACGGTTGTTTCGTTCCTGAGGTGCAGCGGCGTCGGGATGTTGCTGTGGGCGGCGCGAGCTAGCGCGGAGAACTCCGCATCGTTGGTGAGTCCATTCCAGTCGTCCTCGCTGAGGAGCTTGATCCGTTCTGCGGGATGTAGCGATTCCTCACCATTGAGCGAGGGGATGCGGGAGAACAGGTCACGGGCCTGCAGATCCCAGGTCCACGAGTAGTTGCCGGCGATCTGGAGCAGCGTGCTCTCGAGCTCGTAGCGGGATGTTGTTTCTTGCACGTCAATTCCTTGAAGACTGTTGCGGAGAGCGGATGTTATCGCCCCGGAGGCTAGTGATTGTCGACATCCGGTGGGTTCGACCCATCCTCGGTTGGTTTGCGTAGTTCGCTGAGGCGTTCGATCTGGGCAAGCAAGACTGGATCGGCGGCGATTTCCTCCATCGTATAACGGTGGCGGGCTCGCCAATTGGGTCTCTCCGAATCAGTGCCCGGCACGTTCTGGCGGTGTTCCTCTGCCCAGAAGTCATCGAGATTGACGATGGCAATCGCAGCTTCCGACTGTGCCATCCAACCCATGATGGCGTCACGAGTGTCGCCCAATCCTGAACTGCCGAGCATTTGTTGAAGATACTCAATGGTGTCGCTGCGGTGTTGGCGGGCCACGTCACCTCGACCATCGGTATACACCCCGAGGTCTTCTCCGTCGTCGATGTCGATACCGCGCCACCAAGCCGCAAATGGTGGCGTGTCGTGAGTGCTGAGTGCGATGAGGTCGTTGCTGCTGGGCTCTTTGAGGCCGTCTTGGGCCACCTTCATTCCGACAAGCCGATGCGTCTCTAGAGCGGCACTGATAGCACGGGGAACGGTGCCAAGGTTCTCGCCAACGACCCCAGCTTGGGCGCGGAACGATTCGAGGCAGACAATCGCAAACATCTCTTCGGTTGGCTGCATTACGTAGGCGCCATCGGTCGCAGACAGCCCATGGGGCACCCACCACATCCGGTGTAATCCCATTACGTGGTCGATACGGAGCAGACCAGCTACCGATAGTTGGTGGCGGACCGCCTTGATGTAGGCGCCATGTCCGTCGAGTCGTGACTGGGTCGGGATGGTTGCGGGTAGGCCCCAGTCTTGGCCACCAAGGAACAGGGAGTCGGGCGGTGCTCCGACACTGGCCGCGGCGTACAGGTCGGGTTGATCCCAGATATCAAACCCATCGGGGTTGCATCCAATCGGAAGATCGAGATACAGATATTGCCCGCGATCTCCGAGACGCCGACCCAGGTTGCCCAGTTGCTCGGCAGCAAGCCATTGTGCGGTCAAGTGGTAGTCGACTCGCGAACGTGAAGGGTGCGGGTTGTCCGGCCAGGCTCGCCAGTTGCGACCGTATCGGTCGCAGGTTGCTCGGAACGCGGAGTACCGAGCCATCTCGGGGTTGCTGGCCGCAAAGTGGGCGACTTGGTTGCGGATCTGGGGCACATCGTGGGTCGCCTCAACGTAGGCGGCGAGGGCGCCGGCAATCCTGGCACCGGCCTTGTCGTAGTTGACCCAGAGTGGATCATCGTCCGATGTCGACAGTTCGCCCTCCCAGCCGGGGGCAGCCCTGAGATCGATGAGTAGCTCGTTCCAGGCGCGGCGCGAGGCCGGCGAGTATGGCGAGGGCTGGTCTGGGAACGTGGCAACCAAGGGAAGTGTTCCAACAATGTGGGCGCCCGTGATCAGTGCAGTGTCGGCGAGCTGCTGGAGGTGTCCGAAATTACCGATACCGGTATCGCAGTCTGCTGACCTCATTGAATACGCCGGTGCTAGCAGACCGAGTTTATTACGAGGCACTTCATGGGCCTGCGATGGCGCCGAAATGACCAGCGTCTTTCTGTCTATGCCCTCCAATCGGAGCTCGTGGTATCCGAGCGGCAATGTCGATGAGATGCTGAGAGTGCGCTCTTTGACTTGGACGGGGATTTCATCGCCCTGTTCGGTTACCAGATAGACCGAGGTTGTGGGGCGCCCCAGCTGCACTGCCGGAAGATGTCCGTCCCAAGCAACAAGAACCGGTTCGATGATCGGTTGATCACCCTCGCCATCTGCCAGTGCTGCCTCGATTTGAGCCGAAGTGGTGAGGGTTCGGCCGGTCAACGCTTCGAGAGTGGCGAGCAGATGGTCGTTGGTCACTTGCTGAGGATTGCCCCAGACATCGACCCATTCGGTGAGGACTCCTGCTGTGGCGGCGAGGGTATGGATTGTTGCTTCGATGGTGTGCTTCTCTTGAGAGTGGCTTGGGTCACGGTGATTATTGCTTGTCTGGCGTCGCCAGAAAAGACAGCGTCTGGGAGAATGGCAATATGTGCGGACGATTTGTGCAATCTCATGACGCCAGCTTCTACGCAGACGTCTTCCAAGTGGAATCGATCAGGACGGAGATGTTGTCATCGTCGTACAACGTGGCGCCGACCGATTCGGTCTATGCGGTTGCGGAGCACGATGGGGAACGACTGCTCGGAGCGTTCCGTTGGGGCTTGATTCCGTGGTGGGCCAAGGATCGCAAGATCGGGGTTCGCAACATCAACGCTAGGGCCGAGACGGCAGCGGAGAAGCCTGCCTTTCGCGACTCCTTTGTGAAGCGTCGCTGTCTGATCCCTGCCGACGGCTTCTATGAGTGGCAGCGGCTCCCGAAAGGCAAGCTGCCCCACTACATCCACCGGGCCGACGACAGGCCGCTGGCTCTGGCAGGTCTATGGGCGACGTGGAAGGATCCCGAGTCTGGAGATCGCGTCCGTACCTGCACCATCCTGACGGGTCGACCCAACGATTTGGTTGCCGATATCCACGACCGGATGCCGGTGATCTTGCCAGAAGACTCTTGGTCCGCTTGGCTCGATCGCGACAACCAAGATCGACAAGAGCTAAACCGGCTGATGGCGGTGTTTCCCGAGGAAGCGATGGCAGAGCATCCGGTGGCGACACTGGTCAACAAAGTGAGCAACAACTACCCAGAGTGTATTGCCCCCCTCGCCACTGGTGCTATCGAGCAATGAGGTCCGACTTGTTGTCGGTCTTGGCGGGCGTCAAGGTGCACCGAACAACTCCCCTGGGATCCCATTTCCATGTCCGATGCTCGACAAACGCCGTTCAACCATGAACAGCCTGCGCTGCTGATTGAAGCTGCGCCGGCCGAGGTTATGTCGAACCCGGTCGGTCGTGCCATCTACATGCTTCTCGGATTCATTTGTCTTGGTCTTGGCATCGCTGGGTACATCGTGCCTCTACTTCCCGGCACGGTGTTCTTGTTGCTAGCCACGTACTTCTTCTTCAAGTCGAGCGAGCGGATGTACAACTGGGTGATTAACCATCGCTGGTTCGGTCCGCTGATCCGTGCCTACCGGGCGGGTTACGGGATCCCCCGCCGAATCAAGATCTATGCGATCGGCTTGATGTCTGTAAGCATTGGGTTCTCCGTTGCGGTAGCGGTAGATACGACCACGCTTCGGGTGATCCTCGTCGCCATCGCTATCGCGGTATCAGCATTCATCCTGACCCGGCCCACGACCGAAAACGTGCTGACGCAGGCTTAGTTCTTTTTACTCGGAGCGCTCTGCCTGATCCTCTTCGAGACGGCGTCGCAGACCGCCTCCGCGCCGTTGATAAATGGTGTTGCCGGGGGCGACCACGAAGTGGTCATCACTGTGACTACGGCTGGGACTGGCCTCGCCGTCGGTGAGGTCGACTGTCGGGCCTTGTTGGGTGAGCCGAACGACCTCGTGTTCCGCCGGCTGCCGTTCGAGGATCTCGTCGAGCTCAGAGGTCTCAAGCGAAATCATCGACGACACGATCTCGGTCTGTTCGAGAGTCGACTCGGCGAGGTGGCGGAACTGTCCTTCAATGCCTGCGATTGCCGAACGCAATTGGCCGATCCGCTGTTCGAGACCGGCGTGCTCGCGACGGGCTCGTCCCAGGATCGAACCCGCTTCGTGACGGGCATCCTCAAGGATCTGATTTGCATTCAATTGCGCGGATTGGACCATCGCCGCCGCTTCAGTTCGCTTCCCTGCTCGGAATTCGTTGGTTTCGCGCAACACCCGGGCGCGCAGAGCCTTGACCTCTGATAGGGCGGCAGTGATCAGTGTTTCGGTGCGCGAATTGCGGCGGGCGAGGAGGCCGGTGGCGTCATCGCGGGCGGCCTCGCGGATACGGGCGGACTCGTTTTCGGCCGCGGCTACTTCGTCTGCTGCCCGGCTGCGGGCCTCCTCGAGGCGAGCGACGGCCGTGGCGTGAAGCTCTTCCGTAGCCGCCTCGGCATCCTGGAGAGCTTCGTTGCGGGCGCTGCGGACCTCGTCGAGGTCGGTGATTTGGGAGGTGAGCTCCCGGGTCGATGCCGCAAGCTGCTGGTCCTGTTCCTCATACTTGCGCAGGGTGGCGACAAGGCGCTTGATTACGGCGTCGACTTCTGCTGGGTCGTAGCCGCGGCGACGGGCAGCCAGGAAATGGTGACCTTCGACGGATGATGAGTGGATCATCCTGCAAAACCTCCCCGTCGTTTCAGCCGACGCGCCTGCGATTCCCATACTTTGCAACCGATCAGGTCGCCGAAGAGAAGTATCCCAGGGCGCGAAAAGTGGCGCAAGTACGTTTTTTGTCCGCAAAGAAGATTCGTGGTGATGACTAGTCCCCTGGTGGTGACACCTAATGCTGCGCAAGTTTACGGATCTAGTGCCGATATATGGGGACGGGTGCTGGACAGTGCTCTGCAGGAGAACCTGTCGAGGA
>JASJHC010000068.1:0-3730 GCA_033791245.1 Acidimicrobiia bacterium
TGGGCGGGGCGCCAGGGGTGCGGTCCGCTCGGTTCTCAGGTGCCGAGGCCAGCTATGAGGGAAACGTCGACAAGCTGCTCGAGGTGATGGACGGTGTCGCGGATAGGTCGGCGCGATTCAGGACCGTCATAGTGCTGATCGACGACGGCGGTGAAGAGCTGGTCGTCGAGGGCATCATGAAAGGGTCGATCACGACGGAACGCCGTGGCGCTAATGGGTTTGGATACGACCCGGTCTTTTTGGTGGGGGACCGGACCTTTGCTGAGATGCCCACGGCTGAAAAGAACGCGATATCCCATCGGGCCCAGGGGTTGCGAGCGCTTGCGGAAGAGCTAGCTCGTTGATCAGCCGTTGAGAGCGGCGACCAGCTTCTTTGGTGACAGCATTCCGTAGTCGAAGACGAATACGGCGCCGTCGCTCATGGTCACGACCGCCCGCTTCATGAGGCCCTTCTTGAGCTGCTCTGCGGATGCGATGCCACTGCGTGGCAGCTTGATCGTGAACTCAGTGTCGGTGTCGTGTAGATACGCGGCATGGCCACCGCTTGCAGCGAATCCTGCTGCTGCCCCGAAGATCCCTTTCAGGACCTCTTTGTTCGACGAGTCGTAGAGGCCTTCAAACTCGACCTCGCTCTGGCCAACCGTCAGCTTCCCTGTGATGCGGCCACCGTCGGTTGGCAGGTAGTTGACGGTCCAGGTATCGCTCATTGCACTGTTCTCCTTGGTCGGGGGCTTTGGCCATTATCGGCAGCAACAAGATACAACCACAGCGGTGTGCCGCCAGGCAACATGGAGCCGCTGTGGTTCGTCGGCTTGTCGCTGTGACGAGAGGGTGGCACAACAGAAGTCAATCGGAGAACCACGCTGAGGCATGCTCCGATATTGCCTCTCAAGTGCGGTCCACTTGCGCCGACAGGACTCTTGTAGACGACGGAATAGGCAGTCCCCAGCTAATCCCTGGGGCAACACCAAGGAAGCCTGCGATGACGTTGCTAATGGTCAAGCCCGAGATCCCCCAACCTGACATCGGCCACGTGTTGGATGTCCTTGCTCACCACCGGCCGATCGAATTTCACTGTGAAGCCTCGCCGGTCCGGCCGGCTGTCTTCCAGGTGGACACTAGGTATGAACTTGAGGAACATCTCGAGGAGTTGTTCCCGTTTCGTGCCAATATGGCGCCCATCGATCACAAGAGAAGGGTTGCCGTTGCCATCACCCTTGTGGGCGGTCCGCCGATCAGTGGGGAAGGCGAGAGCCTCGCTATTGCTCTCAGGAGGTTCCTCCACAGCGCACTCGACTACATGGAAGAGTGGGAGCGCTCGTTACGATTCGGTGCAGAGCACCAGAAGTATTGGGGCTGGGTATACCGCCTCCTCCTCGCCGGCGACGAAGACCACATCCTGGCGACCCTGCTCGACGAACCGATCGAGTAACTGCACTCGGGCAATCTGGCGCATGGGTGAGGTGGGTGGTCTGAAAGCAGCCGTGAAAGCTGTCCGCAGGGCAGCCGCCGAGCAGCAGCTTCAAATGGCGATGCACACCAGTCACCGAGGGGTAGATTCGAATTCGGTCGGTTCCTATTGGGACGACAAGGGCACAACGTCCCTGGTTGTGATCCGTATCAGTTGATACGTTGGATCTGTTCTAGTCAGGAGGCTTGATGACCGACAAGACCGCCGACCTAGCCGGACCGGGGATAGGCAACTATCCGGACCTTGCCAAGATCCTTCCCGACGATTACGAGTCCCTCCTTACTCCTCGCGAGACGATGGATGCGTTGTTCGCCGCCAAGGCCTACATCGAAGAGAATCTCTGCAAGCAACTAAACCTCACCATGGTCCAGGTTCCGCTCATTGTGGACTCCGAGAGCGGCGTCAACGACATGCTCGACCGGGACGGATCCCGGAGCCCTGTTGGGTTCCACATCACAAACGACCACGACAAGCACCCTATTGATGCCCAGGTGGTGCAAGCGGCTACCAAGTGGAAGCGGATCGCGCTGGCTCAGTTCGGTATGGAGATCGATGAGGGCATCTGTACCGACATGAAGGCGGTGCGGAAGGACTACTTCCTCGATCATGATCACTCTGCATATGTGGACCAGTGGGACTGGGAGCGGGTTATGTCACCGGAGCAGCGCAAACTCGGTTTTCTGACTGGGATCGTCGAGAAGATCTGGAGTGTTCTGGTCGGAGCCGAGCGACATGTCCAGGAGCTGTATCCCCAGCTGAACACGCCGAAGTATCCGAACCTGCCGGAGGAACTCACGTTCTTGCATGCTGAGGAGATCCTCGACATGTACCCGGACCTTCCCCGCAAGGAGCGGGAGACGAGGATCGTGCAGAAGTACCCGGCGGTTTTTATCTACGGCATTGGCTGGCCGCTCGCCGACGGCTACCCCCACGAGATGCGAGCTGCCGACTATGACGATTGGATTACCGAGACCGTCTCGGCAGCCGGAGAACCAACCCACGGCCTCAACGGGGACATCCTCGTCTGGAACCCGGTGACACGACGACGCCACGAACTCACGTCGATGGGCGTGAGAGTCACCAAGGAGACACTGGTGACGCAACTAGCAATGACCGGTCAACTCGACTTCCTCGAGCTGCCCTATCACAAGGCGATACTGAACGACGAGATACCGTTGTCAATCGGTGGGGGTATTGGCCAGTCACGGACCTACATGATGTTGCTCAAGAAGGCGCATATTGGTGAGGTCTCGGTGACGGTCTGGCCGAAGGTACTCAAGGAAATGTGCGCAGAGCGGAACATATTCGTTCTGGAGTAGCAAGGCGAAGGTAGGCACCTGACCGCCAAGGGTGCTGCATGTGGTGCGGGCGAAGGGACTCGAACCCCCACGAGCAATAGCTCACCAGGATCCAAACCTGGGACGGTTCCTCCCGATCCTGTCTAGTCCCAACCTGTTGGGTTGTAATTGGGTTGCAATAACCGCGGGCAGCGAACGGTGCTTCCAAGGCCACGGGTCATGCCTCGACTATGACTCGGTGACGACGAGCGCGCCGCAGAACCAGAGACCCTCATCGGTTCGAACGGTGATTCCGTGCTCGCCCGGTTCAGGGATGAGCCTTTTGCCGAGTTCATTGTCACCCAACTCGCGGTCAACCGGGTCGAACGTCGTGAGTGGCCACTTGGCCCATTCCGGCAGCGGGACGTATTCGCCAGGCTGGCTCTGCAGGTCAAGCAGGTCCTGGTAGGTATGTCCATCTGTGATCGCCATGGTTCTCATATCGGCAGGACTATTGCCGGTGAGACCCTTCACCACAAACGAATGGACGCTGGCTGGCACAACAGTCGGTCCTGTGGTGGTGCACACGCTTCCATCAAAGGCGAGTTCGATGATCTCAGGGACAGCCGAGGTCGTCTGCGGGGCCAAGGTCGTCGGCGAGGGCGTCGGGTCGGGCAAGACCGTGGTTGCCGGAGTCGTGGACTTCGATGTGGTGTCGGCGGGTTCAGAAGATCCGCAGCCGACCATTGTCAGAGGAGCAGTCACTAAGGCTACGAGAAGAAGTCGAAAGGCCCACGATGTGCGGGAACTTGTCATTGCTGTCTGCTTCCCACGTTGTTCAATGGTCCGCATGTTATGGCGATACGCAGGGGGAAAGAAATGCATCAGATCGAACATGGAATGAACGGGCGGCCGGCGTTCACATATGGTGCGGGCGAAGGGACTCGAACCCCCACGAGCATTAGCTCACCAGGACCTAAAC
>JASJHC010000069.1:0-4765 GCA_033791245.1 Acidimicrobiia bacterium
CCGGCCAACGACAACTACTGCCCGAACGACACCCTGACCAGAGGACAGGTCGCTGCCTTCTGGCATCGTGCTCTCGGGTAATCCATCTGAGTATGGGTAAGAAGAAGGTCGCCACCGAAAGGTGGCGACCTTCTCATTATCCGGTGCATCTTGCCCGCTCCAACCACCCCGAGTTTGCTTCGCAAACTCGCAAGCTGACCGAAGGGCAGCCGACAATTTTCGCTTGACGAGAGCCGTGTCTCCGGTACGATCCTCTCCTAATGAAGTTCGATTCCGCCGCCGCGTGTTGTTGTTGTCAAAACAACACCCAGCCGCGCGGGAAGGTCAACCTCTAGCAACCAGCTAACAGCCACTCAGAACCACCACCCGTAACGGCAACAGCCGTTGCGGGTTTCTTAATTGGAGCAACTATGACAGCCGCCATCTCCAGCGAACAACTTTCGCTGGGAACCAACACCAAAGTGAAACGCTTTGACGACATCCGGGGCTTGCTCCCGAGCGTCGACAACCCCACACCCCTGGTTCGAATTAATCGGGTGACACCACAGACATCCCTCGAGTCATACCTCAAGCTCGAATGGCTCAACCCGTTCGGATCAGTGAAAGACCGCACCGCCGCCTACCTTCTCGAAGGAATGATGGAGCGCGGCGACCTCGACGGGCGGGACATTGTCGAGGCATCTTCGGGCAACACTGCAATTGCGCTCGCTGCTCTGGCTGCCCTTATCGACAAACGTCTCACGGTCACGATCCCCGATGGGGTACCGGAGGAGAAGAAGGTGATGCTGCGGATGCTTGGCGCCGAGGTATGGGAAACCCCCGACGACCTCTGCCCGGTTGATCATCCCAAAGACGGCGCCATCGCTTTAGCCCGATCGCTGGCTGCATCGGAGGGTGGCACTCGGTTCGCAATGGCGAACCAGTATGAAAACGAAGACAACGTCCGCGCCCACTATGAGACAACCGGTCCCGAGATCTGGCGACAGACCGAAGGCCGCGTCCGGTTCTTCGTGGCGGGGCTGGGGACAACAGGCACCGTTACGGGTACCGGTCGGTATCTCAAAGAGCGAGACCCATCGATCCAGGTGATCGCCATTGAACCGCAGCGTGGACATCGCCTCCCAGGGCTAAAGAGCTTCCAGGAGGCCAAAGAGCCCGGCATTCTCGACTGGTCCGTTATCGACGACGTCATCCAGGTCGACGATGAGGACGCCTACCAAGTCACCAAGCGGCTCCATCGTGAGGAAGGCTTGATCGTTGGGCCATCAACTGGTGCCGTTGTCCACGCCATCAACCAGCTGCCCGAATCCGCAGCCGGTGTTGCTGTTGGCATCTCCCCCGACTCCGGCGCCAAGTACGCCAGTTACTTCGGTGACGTGCTCGGTACCGACGGCCTCCCCCAACTCTGAAAGGAACCACATATGACAACACGTACCCACCAACCCGAATCTGATGACACCCTCGACACGAGCGGTTTGCTGTGCCCACTTCCCGTCTACAAGGCGGCCATCGCCCTCGGACGACTCGAGGCAGGGCAAGTACTGCAGTTGATCTGCACCGACCCGGGGTCGCTCGCCGACATCCCGGCGATGGCCCGCCAGCGCGGCGATGTGCTGTTGGCCAGCGACGAGGACGGCACCTGCCAGACATTCTGGATAGAGAAGGGCACCACATTATGACGGTCGCATCGATCGATCCAGCAATGACCCCGGACGCCGAGGCTCCGCCACGTCGGAGACGCTTGGCACTTGTCGCTTCGAAGGGAACCCTCGACGAAGCCTATCCGCCGATGATCCTGGCCACCACCGCGGCCAGCCTGGGATGGGAGGTTGGGATCTACTTCACGTTCTATGGGCTCGACATTCTTCACCAAGATCGGTTCGAGAAACTGAAAGTCGCTTCGCTGGCCAACCCGTCGGGGCCGATCAGGATCCCCAATCTGTTGGGAGCAGTACCAGGAGCGACGGCTGCAGCAACCAAAGTGATGAAAGGCTGGATGAAGAAGTCGCGGATGCCAAGCCTCCCCGATTTTGTCGAGATGGCTCAGGGCCTGGACGTGACGTTCTTCGCATGCGCCACCACGATGGGGGTGATGGGCGTTGATGAGTCCGACCTTATCGCTGGCTGCGATGTTGCCGGCGCCGCCGCGTTCTTAGACTTCGCAGCCGATGCGGACGTACAGCTATTCGTGTGACAGAACAGCTACGAGGGTCCTGAATGATCGCCGTGTCCCCCCTTGCGCTCATAACACGCGCATCGAGTTCGGCGCAGCCGAAGTCGCAAGCTGCCCGCAGGGCAGCCACCGATTCGGACGTCCAGCTATTCGTGTGACAGCACAGGCTCCGCAGCGGGAAGGACCAGCCGGAAGATGGTGTCGCTGCCATCGTGGTCGTAGCTCAGATCACCGTCCATAAGGCGGGCCAGCAAGCGCGCCACATGGAGCCCGAGGCCCACCGAGCCAACGGTACCTTGGTCACCGACCCTCTCATATGCCTTGAAGATTCGAGCCCTAGCATCCTCAGGCAGTGGGTCACCATCGTCGCGAATCTCGAAGACTGCCTGGTTGTCAGCTACAGAGACCGTCATCCGCACGTCGGGACCGCCGTAGCGCTGAGCGTTTGACAGCAGGTTCCGCAACACCTGACGTAGGCGCACCGGGTCCGCCTCGGTCCACACCGGGTCGAAGGCATCCGCAGCTCCACCAAGCAACTCGGCGATGCGGCGGGTCTCGGCAGCCAAATCACAGCGTTCTGGACTGATCTGCAACTGACCGGCCTCAGCACGGGCAGTGACGAGGAGATCCTCAACAATGTCTACGACATCACGAGTCTCCGCGGCGACGATTCCCAGGAGTTCTGCTTGCTCGGTTGGATCAAAGTCACCAGGTCTACTCACCAATTCCTCGGTCAGTCCCATGACCGAAGTGAGCGGGGTACGAAGTTCGTGGCTGACGCTGGCAACAAACTGATCACGCTCTCGCAGCTGTCGCTCCAGTTCGTGCTCCGCCTGACGGAGCCGAGTCACGTCGGTTGCTGCAAGAACCAGAGTCCCTGGTGTTGATCGTCCATCGACTTGACCCAACGACCAGCGATAGAAGAAATCTCGGTCCGATCCGTCCGCGTGTACCACCGACATTTCCCCAGCTCCGGCGTTGACTCCCTGCGACATGGACAAAAGGACGTTGACAGCTTCGGTACGGACTAGCGCAGCATTTGGCCCAACGGCAAACTCGTTCCACTTCCCGAATCCATCAGCCAACCTGTCTGCTTCATGATTCGAGAACGACAGCCTGACCATGTCGAGCATCTTGGTGTAGCCCTCGATGTTGTCCCCGGCCGTAGCCTCTGCCACCGAGTCGGGAGCCGTCAGCTGAGCAATCCGCTCCAGCACCGCAGATACGTCGAGTTCCATGGTGGCTACCGGGATGACGTTGGCAAGGTCGCTGTAGCGAGTCTCCGACGCCGAAAGTGACTCCATTACACGAATCACGATGTACATCAGTGTTCCCAAGGTCGCCAGCATCACCACGATGTCGGAGGCGATCTCAAACGACAGACCGTTCAAGTGCAGTTGGGCGATGAAGACAATCAGGGCCGAAGCAGCCAGATAGCTGATGGCGATGATCCGGGGATCATTTCTCGCAATGAAGACGGAAAGAATACCGAGTCCGAAAACAACCGTTTCCGCCCCGACACTGGCAACGTACTGAGACTGCCCATCGAAGGCGGCATAGCTCTCTGCAATAAGCGCAAACGCCGAAACCAACGCCAGCAAGGCGACAACGTTCGGCCGTTCCTGACGCAACATGACCACGGCGACGACCGCGGTAGCCATCGCGGCACTCAGCGTGATTAACCCACCCAAATCACCCAGCACAACCTGGATGAGTGAGGTGAACGCAAGCACGGCACCGCCACCGAGAACAAGCCGGACCGCACCACGGCGGGCCAACTCGAGTACCGGATCGGAGCGCATCCATCCAGGGGTGTTGCGCGAACTCATCACTGGATACCAATCGGCATACCCCGTAGGCCACTTAAGGGGCCGCAGTGATTCGAGCTGAAGGAGGCTACGTCGCGTTAGCCATACGTTCGCTCTCAGTCTTCAGGCCTTTGGTCATGCTGCCAATTCCCTGCCGCATCTGCTTGTCGGCATAGCCCTTCAAGAGACGACCCAGAAGATTGGGTGTGTAGCTGTAATTGAGCGTCAGCTCCGTCCCCTCATCCTTCGTGGCGACGTTGAAGTCCGCGACAGCCCCTGAGATAGGCAGCTTGGCCGTTTTGAAGATGTTGACCGTCAACTGCTGGTTTGGCTGGTGGCGCTCGATTCGCTCTTCCACGCCGCCAAATGGAGCAAAGTCACAATGTCGAGTCGATCCCTCGCCAACCGGACCCTGTGAGGTCAACTGGGAGTTGGTGACGCCGGGACTCCAGCTCTGGATGTCCCCAAAGTCGTTGAGAACCGCCCAGACGGTCTCGATCGGAGCGCTTATCTGACGAGTGATTGTGAAGTCTGGCATGCGGGTGTCCTTCCATCCGTGCAGTAGGCAACCCACAACGACTTCACCTGATTCCACCGGGGCCAGGCTCTCAGCAGTCGATACCCTCAGCTGCGGCCGTGCTCCGACCTCCATCAACCCACGATATTTCGCAGTTGTCGAACATCACGCCGTCGATGCCGACAAGGTCCTCGTCAAAGTAGTGCCATAGGTCGTCCCCGTTGCACGGGTCGCGGGCGGAGATTGGTTCACCAACGAGCAACGTAA
>JASJHC010000070.1:0-6764 GCA_033791245.1 Acidimicrobiia bacterium
CGAACAGGGGGGTGAGTGCAACCGTCGCCATCGATTCGTAGGCGGTGATGCTCACGTGGAACACCGATATTGATATCCACACCCCAGCCCACGAGATCACGCTTGCGCTGACCATCATCAGGGCAAACTTGCGGCGACCAAATACGATCATCGTTTTCATGAAGACCCGGGTCACCAGGATCCAGGCGGCAAAGCCGATCGCACCGAGGAAGATCAGGTTGAGTGGACTTGTGGTGAGCATGGCCAGATAGGCGGCACCGACATAGCCGGCAGAGCGGAATCCGTAGTTGTGCTGCAGGGCCCATGACGCAGCGGCTGACAGCAGAACGGTCATTGGAATCCACTCCGGGGGAAACGCCAGGACTCCAAAGCCGCCGAGGTGGGTTCCCGCCTGCGCATCCGGGAAGAACATGATTGCCAACGTCATGGGCACGGCAACCAGCGCCGAAGACATACCGACGGCCTTCATGGTTGGTTTGATGCCCTGGCGGCCAAAGTCGTGGGCGATAAGAGCAGGGACCAGATAGCCGACACCGACCAGCAATGGGATATCTGACTCCCACAGATAGGACGTCGAAGGGCTGATCTTCAGCAACAGCACCTGTACTGATGCCGAGATGATCATGATTGTCGAGAACTTGTTGCGGCCATCGAGCAGAAGCCGCTTGGTAAGAACATTATTGACCATCCAGTACGAGAACAGCGCATTGACCAGCGTGATGAGGAGGATCAGCGGCTGTAGGACAAACACCGCCACATATCCGGGAACGACGATGCTGCCTGAGGTGATGTGGAACCGTTCATACACCCACACCGACGCCAGCACTCCGATAATGAAGGCAAAGCGGACCGTATTGATATCGAACAGATAGTCATGCATCAGGCGACTGCAACTAGGTGCTTCTTCCCTCTGCGCTGGTCCTTGTCGGCCACTTTCTCGAAGTAGTCGAGCATCATCTCGGCCTGATGGGTATGGATATTGACAAACCCAACGAGCAATACGTCATCGGTTGGCATCTTGGATACGGCCTCTTCGATGATGGTGTCGATCGTCGGATTGCGCTGCTCTCCGAGATTGATGAGATGTCCCTGGGGATAGCCGTTGCGCAAAACGATGTTCGAGACGAGATCTTCGTAGGCGCCAAATGTCACCAATCGGTCGAAGGACAGGTCATTCACCGCGATATCGGCGAACTGGATCGCCCGGCGCTGCCGGTCCGTCCTGTTGTTGAGGATGCCGACCGTTGTCGTGGTCTCGCCGATATAGGGGCGAAGTTTCTCGGCGGCGGCCACCATCGACTCGCGGTCGTTGACCGCAAACAGGTTGGCCCAGGTGAGGTTCTTGCCCGCGACCTGATAGCGCTCGATGCGGAGAACGCCGGGATCGGCTGGCGCTTTGACCATGCCTGCCATGGCGACGTGACGTGGGATGTCGAGCAACTCTGCGATCGCCAGCACAATGGCGATGTTCTCCTCGAACGAGATGAAGTCGAATGCTGCTACCTCTTCTGGGCGCACCTTCGTCGGATCAGCCACGATCAGGCTGGTCCCACGTTTACGCGCTTCGCTAAACATGATGTCGAGCAACTCGGGGTCTTGCTCGGCGGTGACCAAGATGCCGTTGTTGGGGCAACTGGACATGAGAGATCTAGCGATCTCGGGGAGGGTTTCGCCCAAGACGTCTTGGTGGTCCTCGCGGACGTTGGTGATGATGCCGATGGTTGACTGGATGATGCGCTCCTCGCTGACCTTCTGATAGCGGGGATTGATGGCCATGCACTCAATGACAATGGCGTCGACATACGGGGTGACCCAGTCCCTGACGACGTTGATTTGCTCGAGGATTGTTGGCGACCCATTGCGGTGAAGCGGATAGTCCTCACCGCTGGGTGTGATCACTGCAGCGAAGCTACCGGTTGATTTCCCGACAGTCACAAGATCGGCCTCGCGCAACATGCCGGCAATGAGGCGAGTTACGGTCGATTTGCCGCGGATGCCGTTGACATGGATTCGGTGCGGGACCATGGCCAGGCGCTTCGAGTGTCCCCACGATTCACCGAACCAGCGCAACAACATCCCAAGCGCAGCGATTACTGCGATGCTGAAAAATACCAATTGTGACGCCATGGGGATCGCCTCCTTCCGATAGATATCGGTCGGAGAGAGTCCGTTGCTTTATGGCCGTTTCTATCTATCTTGTAGTGACTAGATACAGGTAAATGCTGGGTGACGTCATGCGAGCGACCGGCTCCGGCCGAGCAAGATCACGGCTACTGCAGCTAACACCGCAAGAACGATTGGCAGGATCACCAATGTCAGGGTGTCCAGCGGCCTTATCGACCACATCATCAACGCCAGCGCTAGAAACACTCCGGCAAACAGTGCTGCAAATGATGCCGCAAACCAGCGTTTGCGGGCGATGGCATTGATCGCGACGAAGGTGAGACCCAGGAGCCCAATCAGGACAACCCAGCCAACGGCGCTGCTCAGCGGACTGCCGGCGAGCTTGATCATGGCGAAACCGGAGCACTGACCCCCAGATGCGGAATGGGTCGCGGTGACTTTCCACACACCCGGGATCCAAATTGGGAGCTTGTCGCGGAAGTCATCCAACGCATAGGTCTGGTTCTCTACGCCTCGGTCGTCTTGCTCGTTGCTGCCGTCCCACGCCTCACCGAGGGTGATCCCAAATGGGCCAACCTGGACCTTTGCGGAGCCGGAGTGGCCCTTGTTCTCAAATCCGACCGAACCCGAGTAGATGACAATCACACCATCCTTGTCCGGGATCGGAATGGCATTCCCGGGAGTGTCATTGCCCGGACCGTAGGAGGCACCCTCAAGAGACGCTTCTCCGCTGCAAGCGCCGTCAACGCTGGCTGCCGCGATACCGGGGACGAGAGATATCACCAAAGCCGCCAGGGCCATGGCGATCGAGAACCTGCGAACCATTTGCCACTCCTCACAAGTAGACCGTCTACGAAACCCTACCGATCAGAAGAAGAGGTGGTTGTGGGTTCTTGCGCTCGCTGACTCAGAATGGACCGAACCTCGGTGATGTCGCCCGGTGCTGTTTTAGAGGCCCGGTAGTAGCAGTAGCCGGTGGGGAGGAAGAAGATCTGGAAGACCGAAAGGCCAACAGCCCAGTTCAGTGGGGGCGGCAGTGCGGTTTCGAAAGCTCCGGCGATTGCACCGGTAAGGCCGTTGCCTGCGGATCTGCCGACGCCATTTGCGAAGTTGGCGACGCCAAAGATGGTGCCGCGGTGTTCGGGCAGGTTGACGTCGGAGATCAGCGCAAACCAGTTTGGAGAGTCGGCGCCGGTGAGGGCGACCGCAAAGACTGACGTTACGAAAGTGGCGGCGACCCATGGGTTGGTGACGGTATTCCTCAGCACCTCGCCAATCAGTGTCGCCGTCCCCGCACCGTTGGTTACCTCAAGGCTGTCGAGGGGAATGAAGAAGAACAAGAGGAAGAACGGAATCGCCCCCAGGATCCCAATGGCCGAAACAATGGCCCGCCCTCGCAAAGTCCGGCGCTGGACGCGGTCACCGATGTGTCCGGCCAGGATCGAGAAGATACCGCCGATCTGGAAGATGGCGCCGAGAATCCCGCCGACCTTCGTCGCCGTTGACAAGTCGTAGCCGGCGGCCATCACCTTCTCCTGATACAACAACGGCACCCAGATCAATGATCCGTATGCCACCTGGGCGCTGAGTCCCTGCAGGATGAGCCAGACGTTGGTGGGGCGTTTCACCAACGTCTGGAGTTGCTCGGGTTCGATGCGGTATTCGTATTCAGCACCGCTGGCGTGGAGTTCGGCCAGTGCTGGTTCACGCAGGCCACGAGGTGGGTCGAAGGTCAGCAGGTACAAGACAGAGACTGCGACCCCAAGCAGTGCGATCACCTGTAGTGCTTTTGAGAAGTCGTCAGCGCCCAGCTGGCTTGCCAAAAGGCCACCGATGATGCCACCAATTCCCTGTGACAAGCCCCAGAAGCTCATCGCCAGGCCCCGTCGGTTTGGGGAGACGAAGTCGCTGATAACGCTGAAACCAACTGATGCGATTACGCCAAGACCGATCGCGGTGAGGATCTGCCAAGCAAAGAGCTGCCAGTAAACAGTTGCGGTGGAGGAGAGACCCGAGCCGGCCGCCCAGACCAGCGTTCCCCAAAACAGCAGCCGCTTGCGGTCGCCGCGGTCGCCCCAGTATCCCCAGCCGACCGCACTGAGTGCTGTGATCAGAATTACCGTGGCGGTGAGAAAGCCGATGGCAGCTTTCGACGTGTTGAGCGCCTCGGTGATGGGCAGCACCATCGAAGGGATGGCTGCCAACGCTGCGTTGTCAAGAGATGCCAGGGTGACAAACACAACAATTGTGAAGAAGATGTGGCCGCGGCCACCCCACCAGCTTGGTTTCATCTTCTCCCGCATCGGCCAGACTCTAGGCATTACAAAGGTGCGGTCCCTCGCTGGAGGAACCGCACCTTGCCGTCGTTGGACTTGGTTACTGCCAGAAGCCTACGTAGGTCCCTGGCTCGATCGTCTCTAGATCGCTCTGCAGCAGGCCCTGGTGCGAGTAGGTGTAGAGGCTGTCGCCGATGACAAGTGAGCGCTCGATTTGTGGTGCCCACCAGTACTCCTCAGCAGCCTTGTCCTCGCCATGGGTGATCCTGCCGACTTCCTCGATGCCGTCGGCGGTCGCCTTGATGGCGATGGCTCCGGAGAAGCCAGACTCTTCGCCCGTCTCCTCATCCCAGCTCCAGGCGGAGACGGGGACCACGGTGAGCCCGGTTGTCGGCCAGTGCAGGAACGCACGGTGGTCGTACTCGACGCTGGAGTAGCCATTGTCGAACGTGTAGTTCTGTACCCGAATCGGGTTCGCCGGGTCACTGACATCGAACAACGAGATCTGCGTTCCCAAGGTGCGTCCCTGGTCGGTGGCGTCTTGGCCCACGCCGAGCAGCATGCCGTCGCCCACTGGGTGCAGGTATGCCGAATAGCCGAGGATCTTCAGCTCACCCACGACACGGGGATCGGTGGGTTCGGAAAGGTCGATTGTGTACAAAGGGTCGGTCTGGCGGAAGGTGACGACGTAGCCAACCTCGTCGATGAACCGCACCGAGTAGATGCGCTCACCCTTGCCAAGACCGCCGACCTTGCCGAGTTCGACAAGCTCGCCTTCTTTCTCTTCGAGCACGGTCACGAAGCTCTCGGACTCTTCGTTTCCTCCCCACCACCAGTCGGGGGATGAGGTCGTGGCGACCCGGAGGTTCCCCTCGTACTCCGACATTGACCACTGGCTCAGCATGAACCCGGTGACTCGGCCTGTAGCCACATAGGTGGTGCTGGTCGGGTCTGTGATGTCGAACTTGTGAATATCGGTGGTGTGTTCGTTGATGGCGTCTTCGGTGTCGTCCTCTTCAAACACAGACCAGTTGCGCCATGCGGACGAGGCAACATACATGGCATCGGTTGATGCATAGACGATGTCGCCGGTGGCGAGCACACCAACCGCGTCGTCGATATTGAGATCGTTGGCGATATCGATGGTGACGACGGAGAGCATCTGCAGCCCGGAGAAGTCCTCAGGGTGATGGGCCCTGGCGCAGTCGAGCAGGCTTCCCTCATCGATAACCAGACCGGCGGCGTTCTCAAGGACGAAATAGGGGACCCAATTGTCGATTGTTGATTCCAAAATGATCTGCTTGTTGTAAGCCTCGGCATCACGTTCGGCCTTGAGACCATTGGTCTCGGGATACTTGAACTGCAGACCAGTTGGTGTCGAACTGACTACGAGCCGGACAGAGTCGCCAACCAGGCGGGCGCTGACCTTGGCACCATCGATGAACAAGGTGCGCTTCACCTTGGGGTTCTCGATGTCGGAGATATCGAGCTCGACCAGCGTCGATACGGGGGTCGGGTAGAAGACCTCGGAAGTTTCGGCGAAGCCGACATCAACCATGGGGGTCGCATAGATGTCACCGGCGGCCATGACGAGCACCCGATCACCGGCAAGGAATAGGTCGCTTGCCCATCCTGCCTCGATTGTTGTCTGGCCGGCGAGCCGGGGCTCGTCGCCGGTTACGTCAATGATGTAGAGCTCGTTGCCGCTGGTTACGACGATCCTCTTGCCGTCGGTCTTAATGATGTCCGGCTCGTCGACACCGAGTTCCTGGATGTTGGTGCCGGAGAAGTCGACACCCTGCTGAAGAGAGTTGCCGGCTGCAGCAGTGGTTTCGGTCGGTGCTGCCACCGCATCGTCTGTGGCAAACACCTCGCCGCCTAGGGCGAAGTCACGGAAGACCGGGCCGTAGTTGCCGTAGTCGAAGCCCCACGGTCCCACCATGTCAACGGCATGACCCTTGACGTAGTCAAGGAAGTCCTCGCAGGCATCGAACGGTTGCAGACCGTAAGACACTGTGGTTGCCTGAATCGGGGGACGAGTTGTCCCAATTGATGTCGACGTGACCGTCGACTCCGACGTTGACGAGCATGCCGCGGCAAGCACGACGAGTGCTGCGAAGGCGATGGTGATGCGTTTCATGTTGACCCCTGTTGTTTCCTGGCGTGTCCCTCTTCTGATGTCGCAAGACCACGGTCAGGTTCCCGTTTTCTTCTGTTTTTGGACGCGAGACCCCGAGTTGGGGAAACCCCCAAGTGGGGTTAACAAACACCCCCGGCCCCCCCCCGGGGTTACCGGTTGACGGGAAAAACGGGGGGTCAAGGGGGGTGGTCAAGCATGAGATTTGGTCAACAAACACAACAGGG
>JASJHC010000071.1:0-4265 GCA_033791245.1 Acidimicrobiia bacterium
AACCCAGTTGCCTTCGATATACTCCCCGCGCCAACGAGAGGTGCCATGAGCAACGACGACAAGAGCATCGACGAGATCTTGCCCGACGGCAAAGAGCCGGACAAGTCAGTCGAGGACGACCTCTTTGACGACGATGATGTAGTTGTCGATGATGACGTCCTTGTTCCTGACGTTTCGGCCGATGACGCCGATGACGCCGACGGAGACGACGCCGACGACGCCGACGACGGAGACAAGAAGACCGAGAGCGATACCGACAGTGATACTGAGGCGCTTGATGATCTCGAGGCTGAAGAGCTCGAGATGCTCACCGAAGATGAGGCGTCGGAAACGATCATTGTTGATGAGGCGACCCAGCAGCGCGACATCCGTCGCGCCCAAATCTCCCTAGAGGCAGGCGCAGTGGGTGGGGTCACCGAAGGCGAGTTCGTTTGTTCTGTCTGCTTCCTTGTCAAAAAGAGCAGCCAACTATCGAGCCGTCGCAAGAAGATGTGCCTCGACTGTGCCGGTTGACGTACTCGTAGTCGTCCCGACTTACAACGAGGCAGACAACATCGCTCTGATTGCCGAGGCGGTGCGCGGTCACGATCTCAGTCTGCTTATTGTCGATGATGGGTCACCGGATGGCACGGGAGAAATCGCCGACCAGTTGTCGCAGAGCGACGATGGTGTTTCCGTGCTGCACCGCACCAAGAAGGAGGGCCTCGGTCCGGCATATGCTGCTGGGTTTGGGGTTGCACTCGACAGTGGTGCCGACATCATCTGCGAAATGGATGCAGACTTCTCGCACGATCCCAATGATCTCCCCGCCTTGGTGCAGGCCGTCGTCGATGGGGCCGACCTCGCTATCGGAAGCCGGTACATAGCCGGGGGAGGCGTGGAGAACTGGCCGTGGCATCGACGCTGGCTGTCGCGCGGTGGCAACATCTACGCACGCACCATGCTCGGTACAAAGATCGGTGACATGACGGCGGGATTCAGGGCGTTTCGCGCCGATGCGTTGCGGACGCTTGATTTCGCTGGGTGTGAGGCCTCTGGATACGGCTTTCAGGTGGAGATGGCTTGGAGCGCATCAAAGGCCGGTATGGACGTCCGCGAGGTACCGATCATGTTCCGCGACCGGAGCAGGGGAACTTCCAAGATGGGTGCTTCCATAGCCATAGAGGCCATGCTGCTCGTTACCAAGTGGGGCGCACGGCGCTTTTTGGCCCGCCTCGGTCTGAAGAGATGATCGTTGCATCGCGTCGTGCCACTGCGGACGATATCCCCGCACTAGTAGATCTGTACGGTCCAGCCCGCGACGAGCAGGCTGCCCTTCGTGAGGCCTGGCCAATAGCCGATGGCCTGGCAGAGCCGGTTGCCGAGGCATTCGCTGAGATTCTCGAAGATGCAGAATCCATGCTCGCGGTCGGCACGATTGACGACGTGGTCTTCGGGTTTATCTGGGCACAGCTCGAGGATTTGCTGCCCCAAGCAGACGGGGAGCGGATCGGCGTAGTCAGGCTGGTCTACGTAACGGAACCCGCCAGAATGGTGGCGGTCGGCGAGGCAATGCTGGAGGTTGCGTTGGGCTGGCTGCGTGAGGCCGGGATCAGCAAGTTTGACGCCATCGTGTCCCCTGGGCACCGTTTTGCCAAGAACTTCTTCGAAAGTGCCGGGTTCAAGGCCCGTCGCATCACGATGTATCACGACGACAATGCCTAACGACCCCACCGTGAGCGAAACCGTTGCGCTCACCCAAGCGCTCATCCGGAACCGTTGTGTCAACGACGGCACTGCCGATTCTGGTTTTGAGGCTAGGTCGGTGGCGAGGCTTGCCGAATTCTTTGGGAGCGAGGGTGTGATTGTCGAACCGCATCCCGGCAGACAAAGCGTCGTCTATCGGGTTCCTGGAGTGGTGCCAGGGGCACCGGCGCTCACCATGCTTCCCCACCTCGATGTCGTCCCCGTGACCGAACAGAGCTGGCGCCACGATCCGTTTGGAGGCGAAATCATCGACGGCTTCATCTGGGGACGGGGTGCGGTTGACATGCTCAACCTGACTGCCGCGATGGCGGTGGTATTCCGCCGCTATCTGACCGGCGAGGTGGCGCCTCTACCCGGAGACCTGATCTTTGCGGCGGTGGCTGATGAGGAGGCAGGCGGTGCTCTTGGGGCCGGACATCTTGTGGATCAGCACTGGGATCTGGTGGCGTGCGACTATTTGCTCACCGAGGTTGCGACCCCAGGCTTTGTGACGCCGACGGGGTTGTCGCTTCCGGTGACAGTTGCCGAGAAGGGTCCAGCATGGCGCTCCTTTCGCCTACCGGGCACACCGAGCCATGGCAGCCAGCCATATGGCACGGACAATGCGTTGGTCGGTATGGCGGAGGCGATCAACCGTCTCGCCGAGTCGCCGACCCCCGTTGACATCTCACCGACTTGGGTGCAATTCATCAACTCGATCGGCCTCGACGCCACGATGGTGGAGCGTCTCACCGACGCCGATCAGATCGACCGTGCCATCGACGACCTCGAGGACTCCGACTTTGCGCGTTGGGTCCATGCCTGCACCCACCTGACTGTGTCGCCAACAATGATGCATTCGGGGGAGAAGCAGAACACCATCCCTGACCTAGGGGAGGCGAGTCTTGATGTGCGACTCACGCCTGGGCAGGACGTCGGTACCGTTGATGATCTATTCCGCAAGGCTCTCGGACCGGATCTGTATGACAGGATCGAGGTCATCGAGGACCTGGACTTTCCCGCAAATGAGTCGGTGACCACAGGACCGTTGTGGGAGGCCATCGATGATGCAGCAAACGAGTTGGCGGGTCCGGCCCAGCTGGTTCCGATGCTGACGCCGGTGCTAACCGATGCGCGATTCTTCCGGCAACAGGGAGTGACGGCATACGGGGTCGGTTTGTTTGATACCGATATGGACTTTGCCGGTTCGCTTGCGATGTTCCATGGCAACAACGAGAGAGTCAGCGTCGGCAGCGTCGATCTGACCGAGAAGATGCTGACGACGGTGCTGCACCGCTTCGGGGAACGCACCCAGGAGCCATCGTGACCGCGGTATTACCAGGGTACGGACGGGTGGACACTGTCTTGTGTGACATCGACGGTGTCGTCGTGCTCGGCAAGGACCCAGTACCGGGTGCTGGCAAGGCACTGCAGACCATGCATGATGCCGGGATACGTGTCTTGTTCGTAACAAACAACTCGACAAAAACACGAGCCACAATCGCCAAGGTCCTGCGTGACACCGTCGGGTTCGATCCGGGCGCCGACGCCGTGGTGAACTCGGGAGTAGCTACCGGGCAGTTTCTGGCCGGGAAGGTAGAGGCAGTCTATGTGTTGGGCACCGACGGGCTGCGCGAGTCGTTGCGCGACTCCGGGGTCAATGTTGTTGAGGATTGGCACGAAGCCGACGCTGTTGTCACCGGCCTCGATTTCAACTTGAGCTATGCGAGTCTGGTTGGAGCAACGCTGGCAGTGCAGCACGGTGCGACGTTCTATGCGACCAATGACGACAGTACATACCCAACCGCCGAGGGCTTGTACCCGGGAGCAGGCTCCATCAGCGCCGTGGTGGAACGGGCAACCGGGCTGACCCCGATTGTCTGTGGCAAACCGTATGAGCCGATGCGGACTTTGCTGGAGCAGTACGCAGGAGACCATCCGCTGATTGTCGGGGACCGGGCTGACACCGACATTGCGTTGGGCAAGGCGGAAGGGTGGGCAACTGCGCTTGTCATGACCGGGGTTACCACCGATGTGGGCGATATCCCGCACCGTTATCAGCCCGATATCGTTCTTGAGTCACTCGCCGAGCTACCGGCAGCCCTCGGCCTGAGCTAAGACGCGAGCCTGGATCAGCGGAACATCCTCTGTTGCGTTGCCGGCTGGTGCAGCCTTCTGATTCTTCCCAGAAGGACCGGCCGCAATGGCAGGGTGACCAGGACACCGACGATGAAGCCACCCACGTGCGCTTCCCAAGCAACACCCGGCTCCTGGTAGGCGAACTGCAGAAAGAACCACAGTGCGAGATAGGCCCCGGCGGGCACATGGACGAAGATGAAGAAGAAGAGCGTGAGCACGCGGTGGGTTGGGAATAGCACCAAATAGGCCCCGAGCACCCCGGCGATCGCTCCCGATGCCCCGATCATGGGGACGGTCGTTTCCGGGTTGGCAAAGACAAATGCAGCGGTGGCACCGATCCCAGCGAGCAAGTACATGAGGATGTACCCGCCAGTTCCAAAGGCCTCTTCGACGTTGTTGCC
>JASJHC010000072.1:0-2986 GCA_033791245.1 Acidimicrobiia bacterium
AACAGTCCCAGGGTCACGACATCAGCCGCCAGCCGAGTCGAGGTCTCGCGAATGGGTTCGCCACCACTCCCGGGAGGACCTCCTTCATGGAACACCTGGCCCTTCTTTGGTTTGATCGCACCGACTGCTGCGGCGCCTCCCGCGACCGCAAGCACCGCGCCGATGGCGGTGGCTGCGGTGAGCGGGCCGCCCTCGACCCTGATGTAGGCACTACCGGTGCACAACCAGCCCGATCCCGTCGCCGTTCCCTTTACCTTGTACACCCCGGGCGCCAGTGACGTCAACACATCGGGAACCTCGACCCAGTCACCCCAGGTCATTCCGTCGCCTGTCTGCTCCGCTACAGGGATATCGCCGATGATCTCGACGTAGATCTTGGTTTCGCTAGAGACGTTGCCCGTCCCCGCTGCCGCCGGAACCGAACCGGTCAGAGCCAGGACGTCCCCCTTGGCGACGATCAGCGGGTGCTTGATGTCCAGGGTGTCGAGGGTCTGGCCATTTACCGTGGCGCTACATCCGCCGGTGACTTCCTGAGCTAGAGCCGCCGGTGCGATTGTGACTAGCAGCATCACCAGCGCCGCGGCCGTCACGACTGTCTTCTTCAATGTTGCTCTGTTCTCCATGATCAGCCCGCCATCCCAAGAATCGCTAGAACGACCAGGACCACCACGGAAACACCGAGCAGGACGAACGCGCGTCGGTCGCCGACCGCACCGGTCGTGTCGATCTGCTCCAGCAGGCGACCGTCAACCCAGCCCTCCCACCCGTTCTCGCCACCCACTTGTGCCCACTCACCGGAGGTGGAAGTGACCTGGACCTCGACCCGTCCTTCCAGTTCCGACGAAGGTTGTGTTGCAGGGTCAGGGTTGGTCCAGGCATCCATGCCTTCCCGTGGCGCCCGGTGGGTTGCCGCCCACCCGGTAGTCGTACCCGTCATGAGACACCTCCCGGTGCAGTCAGCTCAGCCGCCATCATGTCTCCTCAACACGAGCGAAGTAGCTATCAAGAAACCAATGGTGATCGTCACCAACGCGATGATGGCCGCCATCCAGGCACCGGCCGTGTGGGCAGCCCGTGACGGCCCCCCTGCCGGGTCCAAGAGCATCTCGACGACCGGCTGCATCTCCGTCAAATCGATGATCGGGTTCGACGCCGAAACGTGACCAAGCATGTTCAACTCGTTGAGGTTGACCGAAGCGGCAACGCCGTTGAATCCCCAGTGGGAGCTAGCGAGGAAGCTCGTCTGCTTGAGTCCGGGTTGATCGGCGAAAGTGGGGAAGATGCCACCGGCCGCCAGGATCATCATCATCACGAAGATGATGGGTAGGAATGTCATCGCACGGTCTACGGTGTTCACTGCCGCCGAGACGAACAGCCCCAATGCCATGGCCGCGAGTCCGCACAGAACGAGAATGATCAGCAGCTCCCCAAACGCCCAACCCAGAACAAGCGCATCCTGCGGACCATTTTGGCGGGCCAGACCGATCGTTCCGAGAATCACTGCCTGAGCAATGGTGATGACGCCGAAGACTGCCGTTTTGGATGCCACATATGCGCTGATCGAAAGACCGACAGCACGTTCCCGCCGATAAAGAGGCAGCTCCTCAGCAATCTCCCTGATGGTGTTGAAAGCACCGATTTCCGTGACGCTGAGCACAATCGTCAGCACCACCAGAGGCGCCTGCGACACGATGCGAATCTTGGGGAGATCGATGGGACCCAATTCCCCACCGGGAAGAGCGATCAACAAGATCAACGCCAGTCCCAGTGCCAATCCAATCCACAGGCCCAACGTCTTCTTGTCGGCGAGGATGGATGCGATGCGACGGCGGGTGAGCACCTTGAACTGGCGGAACCATTCCCACCGCGGCACGCTGGACGTGGTCCGGACCCCTGCGGCCGCCCGGTAACGCGACAGAGGCCTCGTCACGTACTCATCGAAGCTGGGATGTTCCTCGAATCGACGCTTCCACACATCGCCGTCAACCTCGCTGAGATCACGGAAGACCTCCTGGTAGTCGTTACGGCCGAAGTAGGCGGCAAGCTCGTCAGGCGGTCCGAACCATCCCATTCGTCCGCCTGGAGCCAGGCAAAGAATTCGATCGCAGAGATGCAGACTCTGCACGCTGTGGGTTACCACGATGACGGTGCGTCCGGCGCGGGCCAAGACGGCCAACAGCTCCATCAGGCTTCGCTCGTATCCGGGGTCCAGACCCGAAGTCGGCTCGTCGAGGATCAAGAGCGAGGGGCGGGTGAGCAGCTCCAGAGCAACGCTGACGCGCTTGCGCTGTCCCCCCGAGAGGCTGCCGACCTGGACGTCACGGCGCTCGGAGAGGCCGAGTTCTTCGAGGACCTCCGCCACCCGCTGCTCCCGGTCCTGGCTCGAGACGTCCGAAGGGAACCGCAACTCAGCGGCAAAGTCGAGGGTTTGGCCGACGGTCAGTTCCAGATGGAGCACATCGTCCTGGGGCACGTAGCCGATCAGTTGCCGGATGTGCTCGTACTCGGCATAGAGGTCCCGGCCTGAGTAGAACACTGCTCCCTGGGTGGCAGGTCGAAAGCCTGTGAGAGCGTTCACCAAGGTGGACTTGCCTGATCCAGAAGGCCCGACGACCCCCAGGAAGGAGCCCTCCTCGAGGGCGAAGCTGATCCCATCGAGAATCACTTTGCCCTGAGGTGTCGACACTCTCAGCTCGACCGCCGCATACGATACGCCGGCCCCCGTCTCGGCCTCGGCTAGACCAGCTGGTCCCAGTACTAGCGATGTGCCACCGACACTGATCGTGTCCCCAAATGCCACCGGGGCCAACGACACGCGGACCCCGTTGAGGAAGGTCCCGTTTTGGCTTCCCAGGTCGGCGAGTTCGTATCCGCCGGCGGCGGGTCGGAGTTCGGCATGGTGGCGGGAAACCATCAGATCATCGATGGTGAGCGTGTTGGTCGGGTCACGGCCGATAGTTATGACACCGGTCGGGAGTTGTGGCGC
>JASJHC010000073.1:0-4061 GCA_033791245.1 Acidimicrobiia bacterium
CTTGCCGCCGCCCAGGCAGCTTTGGGCGATCTCGAGTAGCTCCGGTCTGAACCCCAGTTCTGACACCCGCCCCGAGTTCTGCCAAAGAACGCCGCAGGCGTTCCCGAAGTCGCAAAGAACGCCGGAGGCGTTCTCGTTCTCGATTCCTAGAGGTACTGGCCGGGTCCGCCCGCCTCTTCGACAGCGGCTTCCAGGGCACGGCGGCTGCGCATTTCGTCGAGTTGGGCGGCGGCCGCCGCCTGCTGGCTGAACAACGACGCTTGGATGCCGTGGAAAAGCCCTTCGAGCCATCCGACAAGTTGTGCTTGGACGATGCGAAGTTCGGATTCAGAGGACGTGTCCGTGTGCAGCGGCTGGAAGATGGATTCGAGCTCTTCCTGGAGGTCTTCACTGAGTGATTCCCGAAGCTGGTCGAGGGAGTTGGTGTAGATCTCACCGAGGCGGCGGCGTCCCGGTTCGTCGAGGTCTGCCTGGCGGACTTCCTCGAGCATCGCTCGTGTCATCGAGGCAATTCGGATTAGCTTCGAAGGCTCGGTTATGAAACTTCCGCTGTCTTCGTGAGTCTCGATAGGTTCTTCTGCATCGACGACCTGAGCCTGGAGGGGGAGCTCGGGCGGTCTGTGTTCGTTATCGGGGCTGTCGTCATGTGTCGTCATACCCAAAGCATACGCCGATCCAGCGACTCGATAATCGTCCGCACTCCTGGAATTGCGACTCACTATTCCGGTACGCTCGCCAGGTGACCACAGGGACAGCCTTTCAATTCGATGATGGATTTGATGAGTCGGCGAAGCCGAGACGTAAGTTGCGGCGGACTCGCCTTGTCCTCAAGTGGTCGGCCAGTGTGCTTGCAGTGGTTCTCGTCATGCTGGCCCTCTTGATCTTCTGGTCAACCCGTCGTCCTTTCCCTGCGGTTGACGGTGAGGTGGAAATTGCCGGACTCGACGGCGAGGTCGAGATCATCCGTGATGAGTATGGGGTGCCCCATATATACGCCGCCACCACTCGCGACTTGTTCGTTGCCCAGGGTTTTGTTCATGCCCAGGACCGGTTCTGGCAGATGGACGTTTGGCGACATATAGGGGCAGGACGATTATCCGAAATGTTTGGCGAGGATCAGCTCGAGACTGATGCATTCCTGCGGACAATGGGTTGGACCGAGTTGGCGGAGGATCAGTACCGAGAGGCGACTCCTCGGGGCCGTGCCGCCTTGGATGGCTATGTGGCTGGTGTGAACGCCTATCTCGCCGCGCAGTCGCCGGTTGAGCTTGGTCTTGAGTATTCGGTTCTCGAGTTGATCAACCACAGCTATACCCCCGAGCAATGGACCGTCGTTGATTCGATCTTGTGGGGGAAGGTGATGGCCTGGGACCTGCGTGGCAACATGGATAACGAGATCGCCCGCGCCTTGCTGTTGGATGATTTCACGACTGAAGAAGTGTCGTTGCTCTATCCGCCGTACCCCGAAGAGAACCCGGTCATCGTTGGTGATTCGGCGCCTCGGGTGAGTGGAGTGGGGCTGAATCCAGCACCGGTGAATGCCTTGCAGACGATTGCTGACACGCTCGAGAATCTGTCTCGGCTTGATCGAGCCACTGGGGGTGGCGGCGTCGGTATCGGTTCTAACAGCTGGGTCATTGGTCCAGAGCGAAGCGGCACTGGCGCCGCGATCTTGGCAAACGACCCCCATTTGGGTATCCGGATGCCGTCGATCTGGTATCAGGTGGCGTTGCACTGTGCGCCCAAGACGGATGAGTGCCCGCTCGACGTCACTGGGTTCTCCTTTGCGGGCATGCCTGGTGTGATCATTGGCCACAATGATCGGATTGCCTGGGGATTCACGAACCTCGGACCGGATGTCATGGACCTTTACATAGAGCGAGTCAATCCCGATAACTCTCTGCAATATGAGGTGAACGGGCAATGGGTCGACATGGACGTCCATACCGAGACCATCGGTATTTCGGGTGGCGACCCGGTGGAGGTCTTGGTCCGGTCGACGCGCCACGGACCAATTATTTCTGATGAATACGGGAAACTCGAGGACTTCACTGACGAGGCGGGAATCCCGCTACCGAGAGACTATGCGATAGCGCTTCGTTGGACTGCGCTTGATGAGGGCCCGGCCATCGTGGATGCCGCCCTCGGTCTGAACCTGGCTCAGGACTTCGAGGAGTTCCGCGACGCATTGCGACTATTTGAGGTTCCTGCGCAGAACATCATCTATGCCGATGTTGATGACAACATCGGCTACCAAGCTCCAGGGAAGATTCCCGTTCGTGACGGATGGGACGGCAGATTGCCCGTGCCCGGATGGACCGACGACTACGAATGGACTGGATACATTCCGTTCGATGAGCTGCCGTCAGTGTTGAATCCGCCCGTTGGCTACATCGCGACCGCCAATAATCCTGTGGTAGATGACAGCTACCCGTATTTGATCACCGCCGACTGGAACTACGGCGATCGTGCCCATCGGATTGTCGAGATGATCGAAGCCGATCCCGCTATCGACATCGATGACATCGCGGCGATGCAGTTCGACAACTACAACCGCCATGCGGAACGCCTGCTCCCATGGCTGCTCGACGTGAACGTGGCTGGGGAAGGTGCCAAAGTCGAGAGGGCCCAGGAGTTGCTCGCAGCGTGGGACCTGTCGAATGATGCTGACTCGGCAGGCGCCGCGATCTTCGAGGCGACGTGGAGCAACCTGCTTCGACTGACCTTCCACGACGACCTTGTCGAAGACCTATGGCCCGCAGGTGGGTCGAGGTGGTCGCAGGCCGTTGCCGGCCTGTTTGCTTTCCCTGACCTGAGGTTCTGGGACGACAGGCATACCCCTGAGATCGAGACGAGTGATGACATCGTGAAGGCGGCTTTTGTGGCCGGTGTGGATGAGGTCGATGGGCTCCTTGGTGGATCTCCAGACGAATGGGAGTGGGGAGCTATCCACGGGGCGGTGTTCCGCAACGAAACCCTGGGTGAATCGGGGGTTGGCTTGGTCGAGGCCCGCTTCAACCGTGGCCCGTATCCAGTGGGCGGCGGTTCGGACATCGTCAACGCCGTTGGTTACTACGCAGACGAAGGCTACGAGGTCACCTGGGTGCCATCGATGCGGATGATCGTTGATCTCGGTGATCTGGATAATTCAGTCGCTATCCATACCACCGGTCAATCCGGCCATGCCTACAGCTCCCACTATCAAGACATGATCGAGTTGTGGGCAAGCGGTACCTATCTGCCGATGCTGTGGGACCGGGAGATGGTGAAGGCCCACGGTAAGGGAACCCTTGTCCTAACTCCGGCTTCTTAGGCAGCTGTTGAACATTACGAGTTTCTGCTCGTCATTCGTTCAACACACACCTAGGCGACCTCGAAGGTGATCTCGTGATAGCCGGTGGCACCGTCGGGGGCGGGGCGCTGTTGGTTGGCTGTCTGAGTAGTTCCCGTTCCGTCGGTGGCTCGGACCCTGGCCCGATGCTCACCGGGGCCGGCTTCGATCTCTGTCTTCCATTGCACCCAAGCCTTGTCGGACAACGGCGAGGTCAATTCGCATTCGGTCCATTCGCCGTCGTCAAGCTGTACCTCGACCATTGCGACGCCGCGGGTTGGCGCCCAGGCAACACCGGCAAGGACAACTGGGTCTTCTGAGACGGTTTCCCTTCTACGGGGATGATCGATCCGAGACTGCGTCTTGATAGGAGCTTCTTTTGACCAGCCGCGCGGTATCCAATACCCGTCAACACCTTCCCACGTGGTCAGTGCGATCTCCTCGATCCACTTGGTTGCCGACACATAGCCATACAGGCCGGGAACGATGAGACGGGCGGGGAACCCGTGGTTAGGGGGCAGCGGGTCACCGTTCATACCAATCGCCAGCAGAGGGTCACGGCCATCGAACGCTAACTCGACAGGGAAGCCGGAGGTCCATCCGTCGACCGATCGGCTCAGCAGTTGTTCAGCCGAAGCTTGGACACCGGCTTGCTCGAGCAGATCGACGAGTCGGACTCCTGTCCATTTGGCGTTGCCGATGAGATCTCCACCGACCTCATTCGACACGC
>JASJHC010000074.1:0-3021 GCA_033791245.1 Acidimicrobiia bacterium
CGTGATGATCCGTGTCCCATTTGCGATGGGATGCCGGGCGCAACCCTCAGCGGACTCCCGCCAATGACAGCACTGGGAGGCTCTGAATGGCAGGCGTTAGGTTTTTGCGGAAGGCTCGCCTCGGAGTTGGTCACGCTTGGCCTTCGGCAGACCCCTGACAACGAGATCGTATGAATCCTCGATCATGGCGAGGACCTCCGGTATCGGCACCGACCCATCGAGATCGACCATGTTCCAGTGGCGCTTGTTGAAATGATAGGCGCCCCGGACGCCCTCGAATACTGCTCTGAGTTCCATGGCCCGCTCGGGATCGCATTTGAGCGAGATCCTCATGGGTGTGGCGTCCCACGCGATCAGGGCGAACATCTTTCCCAATACCTTGTAGACCAATGCCTCAGGTCCGAACGGGATCCCCTGCGTGACGCCATCCATCTCCAGGAGAAAGCTCTTCAGTGATTCGAGATCCATGTGCTCACTCCGGAACCTGGGCCTTGCGATGGTGATGGATGGTGACGATGGCTATCCCGATCCAGACGAAGTTCACGAATGACGATGGGAAGGCGCGATAGTAGGTGGAGTTCACAAGCAGACACACGCTGCCGATCGCGTTCCACAGTTGAAATTGGAATGACGTTCCCTGGGTGTGTCCGCGTGACACCGCTCCGTAGGCCAGCAGCAGGGTGATGGCGCCGATCCAGCCGACGATGTCGATGATGAGGTGGTGTTCCATCCGTGGTTTGTATCACACACGGCATCGCTACAGAATGGGACACGGATGCACACGGATTTGCACGGATTTTTCTTTTGGTTCGGTGAGAGGGGAACCCTCCGTGGAGATCCGTTTCCGAATCCAAAACCACGTCGTGCAAGCAACCGATTCCGCCAGAACGAAGTTGTACAGCGATCGAGTACCGAAAGCCCACTCTCAAACAAATCCGTGCAATCCGCGTTTATCCGTGATGATCCGTGTCCCATTGCGATGGGATGCCCGGCGCACCTCAAGAGGCACCTCCGTCAATGACAACCCCGGGTGCCTCAGGATGATGGGTTGGGGGGCTTCAGAGGGTCAAGAGTACAGCGCCGTCCCGGGATCGTCGTCGGACATCTTGACGATGCCCTGGAAGGTCATCCCGAATTTCTCGAGCAGACCGATCGAGGCGAGGTTTTCCTCGGAGGTCAGCCCGACGATCTTGCTGACCCCGAGGGTCGTGCGGCCGTACTCCATCACGGCTGAGGTCGCTTCGAATGCAATTCCCTGCCTCCAGTATGCGGGCAGGAACGCGCACCCGACATCGGTGAGATCGAGCTGCTCTCGATAGAGCAGACCACAGACGCCGATGGGGATCCCATCCGGTTTGAGCTCGACCATGAACTGACCGTAACCGGGTTTCTGGTTGCGTCTCCACGGACCGTCGAGGATGAACTCCCTGGCGTCATCGAGAGTCCTGACTCCCTTGTCGCCGTTGTTGGCCAAAAACGACGGTTCGTTCACCAGCCCGATAATGAACTCGGCATCGTCGAGGGTCAGCTCGCGGAGTTTGAGTCGAGGGGTTTCAATAATCATCGTCATCTTCCTTCGCCTCTGCTGCATGCCACATCAGGGTACGAGCCGCTTCAACGTTCTCCTCAGCCGCCGGAATGAAAACCATAGCAGCAACCCAATGACGATCAGGGTCAGCACCGCACCTCCCACAGCAACCTTGGCGATGAGAGGGAAGCCCCAGCGCGGTTTGAAGTTCACCTTGTTGGATTTGTAGAGCGAGGCGTCAACCTCACCGGTATCAAAGAACCTCGTCAGCAGGTGCCGGGTCGCTTCGTGCTGGAGATTGTAGAGGTCTCCGGTGTGGGCGAATTCGGAGAGAATGACCTGCTCGCCGTTTTCCAGCATGGGCAAGAGTTGTGTGCGGGCGTTCTGCGCCGGGGTTGAGACATCGAGGGTTCCGCTGAGCATCAGGGTTTCCACCGAGGAGACCTGTGCCGTGCGGTACTCGTCGGGAATCTTGTTGGCGGGCCACACCGGCGCTCCGGCCCAGCCCATGGACGAGCCCGGCGAACCGAGTAAATAGGGATCGGGCGTGACCTCTGCAACATAGTCGACATCAGGGTTGAAGTCGTAGTCCGAACTCAGGGCTTTGGATGCACTGTCACCCCAGGCAAAGTCGGAAGGAAGCATGAACAACAGCGCGCCCGTGATGAGCGCCATTCCGCTGTAATCGCCCTCGGCGGCCGCGAGCCAGATATCGAAGGTGGACGCCGCGCCATCGACCGAATAGAGCCCCATGAAGGTGGCGAAGAGAACTGCGTCACGGTCAACCGGAAAGACGAGCCAGCGGTTCGGCATTTCGTCCAGTGCTTTCTGGATCGAGGCAGCGAGATCGTCGGTGCGGGATGCGCAGTAGCTGTTCTCGGCGCACAGGGCCGCGTAGCGGAGAATCTGCTCCTCGAGGATCGCCCCGTCCCACCAGAACCGCCCCGGCGGGTTGACCGCCACCATGGCGTTGCGGTGGACCCGGCCAGGATAGCGCCAGGTGTAGATCTGGGCGAGGCGGGTGCCGTAGCTGCCGCTCTCGAGGTTGATGAGGTCGTAGCCCAAGGCATGACGTGTGGCCTCAACGTCGTCGACGACCTCCAAGAGCGTGTACCCGGCCAGATCGACTCCAGCTTGACCCAGCCGGTCGGCGCACGCGGCGTAGGCCTCCGTCTGGGCCGCCATGCCTTGCCTGCTCATCAAAGGCAGGCCGGCGCCCATGGCCTCGCTCACCTCAGGACAGCTGAGATAGGTCGTTCCGTCAACGCCTCGGTAGCCGACCAGAACGATGTCGTGATTGGAGTGAAACCACTCCGTACGGCGGTAGTTCAGATTCGACATGCCGGGTCCGCCGGTGAGATAGAAGATCGGCTCGGCCGGTGCGTCAACCGATGATCGAATGCGCTTGATCGGCAGGGAGATCAGGCGGGAGTTCTCGTCCTGCCGGTTTTCAGGGACGATCAGCGTGCCGCACTCGGCGGCGTATTCGACAT
>JASJHC010000075.1:0-3515 GCA_033791245.1 Acidimicrobiia bacterium
TCCGCATGGAGCGCCCGCCATCGGACCGATGTAGCTCGATGAGATGACCACGTTGTCGATGTAGAGGCTGATGTCCTGGTCGGGCACATCGGTGCCTCCGTGATAGACATTCAGCCAGATCTGCTCGATCTTTAGGCTGTCGGTGTCGCGCCACCGCCAGTCGGTCTGCCGGTATGCCTTGCGCCCATCGATCCACGCCTCGAGAACACCATCGTTGACCCCTGGGGTATTGAGCACCAGGTGCTGTTCGACGCTGTACCAGCGGTCCTTCTCCAAGAACCCGAGATAGCCGTCTTGCCACAGGACGTTGTCGCCGTAGATGGTGTCCTGGTCGGCGTGATAGACATAGTGACCGACCGGCACAGTGTCACCCAGTGGGTTGTCGACCGGAATGGTTGGGTGATAGCCGCCCCGTGCCGACCAGCCGTTGGTTCCGTTGGAGGGTCGGCCGCCCCAACCGGCGACACCGTAGGTCCCGGAGATACCGGGGAATTTACCGCCATAGGTTGGGTCCCAGCTCTGGTCGATGCGTACGTAGTAGCGGAAGTAGATCTCGGTCGGCTCGGAGCCAGTCTGATTCTCGAACTTGTAGCCGACACCCATGCCGGTGTTGGTGCCGGCGGGAACCGTCACTTTGAGCGCGGAACCATCGATCTGTTCAAAGCCAGGAGCCGTCCCGACGAGCTGCAGTGTCGGCGAGTCGGTGCCACCTTCATAGACATCGGCCCAGCTGGCGTCTGCGAACTCGGTGAACTCGAAGACACCGGGATGGTCGCCTATGCCGGTATCGCCTGAGTAGGAGTAGGCCAGGCCGTTTTCGGCTGAAGGGAGCGGGCCTGGGTCATGGAGCACCCGGAACACCCCGACGTCCATTGATGAGCTTCCGTATTCCTCGAAGCTATGAAGCTGCAGAGTTGCCGAGCTGATGGTGCTGCTGGCGGTGAGGGCCGACAGATCAAACCTGAGGAGCGTCGGGTTGCTACCGATGCGAAGAGTTGGAGCATCGCCAAATCCTTGGTAGGTCGAGCTATCGAGATGGGTGTCCGCCTCAGGGAATAGGTTCAGTGTGCCTGCATCGGTGACAACCTTGAGGACAGGACGTTCTCCGACCACCGCATGCTCTTTGCTGTAGAAGTTGAAGGGACCCGAACCTCCGATCTGACGAAGCAGGAATCCCTGATTGGGTGTACCTGCCACCCACTCTGCGACGAGAGACGTCACATTCCATGTGTGCGGTCCCGGAGTGTTGTCATCCACAAGGGTGGAAGTGGCGTATGCAGCATCGCCCTGCCGGGTCCCGTTCGTATCGGTCCAGTCACCCATGAAGTTGTCCCACTCCAACATGGCGGCACGGTTGTAGAAGTCACGGGTGGCCCCATCGTCAGCGGCTTGGGTTCCCTCGACCCATTGGGCCCGCGGGTCCTGTGGTGTGAGCGTCGGATCGGGGCACGTCTGAGCGGTTGCGGGAGTCGCTACAGAGGGGATCGCAATCGACGGAACCACACTCGCCAGCAGACCAAGCGACAGAACAAGCGAGACTATTGCCCGGCGGTGTGTCTTGGCTCGACCGGTCACCAGAACCTCCTCGTGAACTGTGCTATCGGTGCAAGGTCATATTGCTTGAGGCCCGGGGCTATCAGGCATCGATCGCAGCCGGGTATCTCCGGCGAGATCGAGGTGGAAGCGGGTGGCTGGGGTGTTCAGGGGTTATCTAGGTTGCTAGCTGCGGAATGTCCGCAGCGCCCGTTCGGCGTGCAATACCCGTCCGGCGAGAGTGCGTGCAGCCATCCGATGGATCGGCGCCGCTGCCGCGGGGTCAGACTGCTCGATGGCAGCGAGGGCTTCTGGCGCGAGGTGGTAAACCGACGCTGCACCTTCGGCTACCACCTCGGCGCTGGTGGGCCCTCCCAGATACAGGCTGATCTCGCCGATGAGTGTTCCCGGCTGCATAGTTCGCAGTCGCACCAGCTCGCCGTCTGCAGTCTCGAGCCGCGCCGTGAGGTTGCCCGATTCGATGAGGTACAGACCCGATGCCGCGGCTCCATGCTCGATGACAATTTCTCCGGGCTGATAGTCGTGGCGGGTGAAGTAGCTCAGGACGGTTGCCGTGTGCTCGCTTGAGCCGAGCACGCCGTCGAGGAATCTCATGAGGTCCTCTTCGCCGGTGCCATGGCGAGGATGGAGTTCGAGCAGGCGTTCTTCGCACCACTCGACGGCAGCATCGAGGGAGGGGAAGCGGTGGACAACACCGGAGTTCCCCTCCAATTGTGCAATCAGGTCGGCAGCAACCGCCGGAACGCCGGCGAGCACGATTTCAAACCCCTCGGTATCTCCCCTCCTGGCAAGTTTGGCGAGAGCCATCGACGCAGACGAGTCGACTCCGGTTACACGAGAGAGATCAAAAATGACAAACCGCAATGTGCGACCAGGATTGGCCATCGCCGGGCCGGTAAACACGGTGTAGGCAGTGCCAAAGAACAAGAAGCCATGCACCTCGAGGACGATGGCCTCATCGCCGACCTCCTCCAAGACCTCGGCCTGGGCCGGGGGTCGTTCGATGCTGCTTCGGAAGACCTTCAAGGTGTAGGAGTGGCGGACGGCATCGACCCGGCTATAGCGAATCACGAAAAGGACAACCGCGACCACCGTCCCGAGGGCGATGGCGGGGAGAAAGCCCAGCACGACCACGGCGCCGCCGGCACCGACGACCAGCGCGTAGTCGCTTCTCTCCAGCCGAGAGCGCATGTCCCAGAGCCATTCGACCAGGAAACTGATGCCCAGGTACACCAACAGCCCGCCGATCAGGGAAGTAGGAACGATTCGCAAGATCGAGCCCCCCACGATCATGACAAGCCCGGTCGTCAACACCGCGACCAGGGCAGGGCCACGATGCGGTCCGGCAAGACGGCGCAGCATCAGTGTCTGCGTGAAGTGCATGTATCCGGGCATGCCACCAACGGGGGCGGCCGCAGCCGTGGATAATCCGGCTATGAACAGCTCCCGATCAACATCGATGTCTTCACCGGCCGCCTGATCGATCGCGTGGACCTTGATCATCAGCGAGATGGCCGCGACCGCAACCACTGTCGCCATTGCCCCACCTTGGCCCAACACGGCCGCCCAATCTGCGTCCGCCACCTGCCCAAGAACCGAAGGGTCCCAGAGGCTGCCGTCGGAGAACGAGCCGAGCAGCCAGCCGCGCGCCTCTGCCGTAGCGAGGCTGATGCCGCTTACCGTAAACACAAGATGGGTGACGGCCAATGATCCGGCGATGAGCCACGGCAGCATGCCTCGGCTGCGCCGGAATCGGCCGAACAGAAACGCGGCGAAACCGATAGCGAGGCCCGGCAGCCACCGCATGACCGAGTCGAACGAAAGAAGAGCAGATCCATCGTCGATCAAGATCGCCCGAGCCCCGTCGAGGATGAGTACACCGGTTGCCACCAGGAAGCCTCCGATTACCGGGTACGGGATGTAGCGCACCAGCGAACCCAGTCGGAAGACCCCGATGCCAC
>JASJHC010000076.1:0-3468 GCA_033791245.1 Acidimicrobiia bacterium
CCCCGGGATCTCGGCAAAGAAGCCAACGATTCAGGTCGACTTCGATCGTATGGCGCTTGGCAGGTTCCATGACATCGACGTGCCTTTGTGGGGAGAAATCTCAGCGACCGTCGGATTGCTGAGTGGACAGTTGGCGGCAACGAATCGACCGGGTGTGCGCGAGGACATAGCGGCTCGTTGGGGAAGATGGAACGCCGAGAAACAGAAGAGGGCGACGCTCGTCGACGAGCAGGGTCGGATGCACCCGGCACGCCTGTTTGCGACCCTGAGCAGCTTGGTTCCAGACGATGCCGTGCTCGCCGTAGACGTCGGCAACAACACCTATGCCTTCGGGCATTACTTTGTGAGCGGTGGGGATCAGGACCTGCTGATGTCGGGCTACCTGGGTTCCATCGGGTTTGCGCTTCCTGCGGCGTTGGGTGCGTGGGCCGCCGTCGGCGGTAGCCGAAAGGTCGTGTCGATCTCGGGCGATGGAGGTCTTGGCCAGTATCTGGCTGACTTCACCACCGCAGTGAAGTACGGCATGAATCTCACCCACATTGTGCTGAACAACAACGAGCTGGCCAAGATCAGCCGCGAGCAAGTGGGGGCGCTCCGCCCCATCTGGCAGACATCGCTCGTCAACCCCGATTTTGCAGCCTACGCCGACCTATGTGGTGGCCGTGGGTTCCGGGTCACCGAAGCATCCCAGCTCGAAGATGCCCTCCGCACCGCTCTGGCAGTGGAGGGCATCCCCAGCCTGGTAGAAGTCAGCACCGCCGGACGCTGGGTCTAGCGGACTCACCTGCGGCGACATCAGTCCCCGCCTGCCCTGAGCGGACTCACCGTGGGCGACATCAGTCCCCCCTCTGGGGGGGAAAAAGCGGGAACTCTTCGAGTTCCTTGGCCGGCGCAGCCGTGGGTAGGGGGGTCATGCCAGTGCCAGATCTAGTACCTCGCCGATGTCGGCTGGGGTGTGGAAGGTCATCTCGTCGCGCACCGATGCCGGGACGTCGTCCAGGTCGTCGCGATTGCGGGCGGGCAGGATGATTTCGCGCAAACCGGCACGATGCGCGGCCAATACCTTCTGCTTCACCCCGCCGATCGGCAAGACCTTGCCCTGCAGAGTGACCTCTCCGGTCATGCCGACATCGGACTTGACGTGACGGGAGGTGAGGAGGCTCACCAACGCGGTTGTCATAGTGACGCCGGCCGAGGGACCGTCTTTGGGAATAGCACCGGCGGGGACGTGCAGGTGAATTCGTCCCTCGAGGTCTCTGGGGTCGATGCCGAGCTCGGCGGCATGTCCCCTTACATATGAGACGGCGATCTGGGCAGATTCCTTCATGACATCGCCTAGTTGTCCCGTGAGGGTCAACCCTGGCTCGCCGGCGATAGTTGATGCCTCGACGAACAGGACGTCACCACCTGCCCCCGTGACCGCAAGTCCGGTAGCCACCCCGGGGACGGCAGTCCTATCGCCGATTTCATTGTGGTGGACCGTTGGCTTCCCCAAAAGGTCACGCAGATCAGCAGCCTCTACCTGAACCGGCGGTTCGGTGTCTTGGGCGGCGACCTTGGTGGCTACCTTCCTCACCAGCTTGTCGAGCTGCCGCTCCAGATTCCTCACCCCGGCCTCTCTCGTGTAGTCATCGACTACGCCACGGATGGACTCAGCGGAGATGTCAATCTCATCGCTGGTGAGCCCCGAACGCTCTACGACACGAGGTAGGAGGTGAGTCGTCGCGATCTCGGCCTTCTCGTCCATCGTGTACCCGTCTAGCCGAATGACCTCAGTTCGGTCGAGGAGAGGTGCTGGGATCGTCTCGAGGACGTTGGCTGTTGCGATGAACATGACGTCGGAGAGATCGAGATCAAACTCGAGGTAGTTGTCCCGGAAGGTGTGGTTTTGCTCAGGGTCGAGCACCTCCAGCAGCGCCGATGAAGGATCGCCCCGCCAGTCGCCACCGACTTTGTCCATTTCGTCCAGTAGGAACACGGGGTTCATCGACTCCGCTTCGATCATGGCGCGAGCAACTCGTCCCGGACGAGCTCCGACGTAGGTACGCCGGTGACCTCGGATCTCCGCTTCGTCGCGCAAGCCACCAAGAGCAACGCGGATGAACTTGCGGTCGAGAGACCGAGCAACCGATTCGCCTAGCGAAGTCTTACCGACGCCGGGAGGCCCGACCAATAACAGGATGGTGCCCGACCCGCGGGTGGTCTTCTCGAGACCGCGCTCGTGGCGGAGCTTGCGCACCGCAAGGTGCTCGATGATTCGTTCTTTGACGTCATCGAGTCCAGTGTGATCTTCATCGAGGACGGCGCGGGCTGAACCAAGGTCGAGGTTGTCCTCAGTCGTCTTGCCCCACGGCAGCTCGAACGTCGTGTCGAGCCAGGTACGGATCCAGGAATGCTCTGGGCTCTGGTCGCTCAGTCTCTCCAGTCTGTTGAGCTCCCGCTCCACGGACTCACCAACGCTCTCAGGAAGCTCCAAGCCTTCGAGCTTCTCTCGGTATTCGTCGACAACAGTGGCGTCGTCCTCGCCCAGTTCTTTGCGAATTGCCTGCATCTGTTGCCGGAGGACGAATTCCTTCTGGGTCTTGTCGATGTTTTCTGCGGCCTCGTCACGAACCCGTTTTCTGATGGTCATGCCCGCCAGGGTTTCGCTCATCCAGGCGATTGCGGTGTCCAGGCGGTCTTCGACGTCGAGCGTCTCGAGAAGCTGAGCTTTCTGGACGAGTTCGAGGTCGGGGGAGTAGACCAGCAGATCGACAAGGTTGCTGGCGTCCTCAGTGGCGAGCATTCGTTCTGCGATGCCGCGGATACCACGATTGTCCAAGATCTCTTCGAGGATCGCCCGGAGTTCAGTGGCCTTTTCGATGGTTGTAGGCGAGTATTCGAGCAGCTCGGCGACAGGTTCAACCTCTACCCAGAGAACATCGTTGGACCCATCGCTGCCGGTTCCGATGCGGGCACGTTGCATACCGCTAATGATGGCTGAGGTTCCGCCACGATCCGATACTTCTTGGATTTCTGCGATGGTCCCGACCGACGAATACTTGCCATCGACGACGGGGATGAGAACGAGGCGGCCACCGGTTGATTCAGCGGCAGCCAGGGCCTGTTTTGCGGAATCGGACTCGATGGCGACGGTAATGACCATATTGGGGAACACAATCCCACTACGGAGTGGCAGGACGGGAAGACTTGTGGTGGTGATGTCGGACAAGGAGAGTCCTTTCGATTAGTGGGAGTAGCAACAAGCCATGGCAAACCACTATTCCCGTCATCTAGCAAATCTATGCTGTGGACACTCATGTTATCCGATATGGGATCTAGCAATTACGTGTTCACCGCGACCTGGATTAGACCTCTTTGCGGCTGGTGAACCAGGCTCCGAGCAGGATCAGAGCTATCCCCAGGACCGAAAGGGCAGAGGCGGTTTCGTTGCGAAAGCCGACGCCCAGGACCAGCGCCACGATGGGG
>JASJHC010000077.1:0-6610 GCA_033791245.1 Acidimicrobiia bacterium
CATGTACAAGAAGCTCGCCAACGAGTTCAGTGGTGTTCTCACCGGCAAGGGACATTCCTGGGGTGGGAGCCTCATCCGGCCTGAGGCAACGGGCTACGGCACCATCTACTTCGCCGAAGAGATGCTGAAGATCAAAGACGACAGCATCCACGAAAAGACATGTCTCGTCTCTGGCTCAGGCAACGTTGCTCAATATGCAGTTGAAAACATCAACCGCATCGGTGGCAAGGCAGTCACTCTGTCCGACTCCGGCGGCTACATCTACGACAAAGACGGCATCGACGCCGAGAAGCTCGCCTGGGTCATGGACCTCAAAAACGTACGCCGTGGGCGTATCTCTGAATACGCCGATCACTTTGGTGTTGCGTACTACGAGGGGAAGCGGCCCTGGGCCGTCGAGGGTGCCGACTGTGCATTTCCGTGCGCCACTCAGAACGAGGTCAGCCTCGAAGATGCCAAGATTCTGGCGGCCAACAACATCGTGCTTGTTGCTGAAGGCGCCAACATGCCGACGGTTCCCGACGGGGTTCGGTTGTTCCAGGACGAAGGCACTCTCTTTGCACCTGGCAAAGCGGCCAACGCCGGTGGTGTAGCAACCAGTGGACTCGAGATGGCCCAGAACGCAGGCCACACCTCATGGGATCGCAACACCGTTGACAAAAAGCTGCGCAACATCATGGTTGACATTCACAAGAACTGTTACCAAGCGTCAGAGGCCCACGGGGCACGCGGCAACTATGTCGTCGGCGCCAACATCGTCGGCTTCTTTAAAGTGGCCGATGCGATGCTCGCACAGGGCGTTGTGTAGCACCCGCGGATTCTGAGGCTTTGATGTCCGCGATAATGCGGAGTAGGTGGAGGCATGAATGACTAGAAAGTCAGTTGGATATTTCGAAGGAACAGACTCGACGCTGTTGACCAGTCTCATCTGTGCTGGGTTCGACACGCTGCCCGTCTCCAACGGTGTTGATCACCACGGCAAGAATGTGCGTCGTATCAATTCACAAGAGAAATACGACATCCTCATCGGGTACATCCACAAGTTGTATGCACCGGTGGAATACGACCTGCCCTACCAAGGGGTGTTCCGAATCTGCCGTACCTACGGCATCCCACTCCTCCTCGAGGTCCCCAGTGACCTAAAAGAGAAGGCGCAGCTGTTGATGCCCGACGCCCCAGATGTCGTCGAGTTTCTTGACCCGAGCGAGATCCTCGACCGGGCTCTTGCCCTGCTGGCGTAGGCGACTATGAAACGCAAATCAGTCGGATACTTCAAAGGGACAGACTCAACGCTGCTGACCAACCTTGTCCTCAGCGGATATGACACTGTTCCCATCTCCAACGGGATAGACAAGCATGGGATGAGTGTCACCCGGATCGACAATCAGAACCGTCACGCCCTCCTGATCGGATACCTGCACAAGATCACCGCCCAGGACGACGATGACGTCCAGACTCAGGACATATTTCACATCTGCAGGACCTACGGTATTCCACTAATCCTCGAAGTCCCTGCAGCCCTCCAGGAGGCAGGCGCCAGGCTGATTCCCAACGCACCTCGCGAGGTCGAGCTACTGGACCCGGCAGACACCCTCCGCCGAGCACTTGAGATACTCGCATAGCCGACCAACCGCTCTCGGGGCTACTCGTCGCCGACTTCTCACGGGTGCTGGCAGCACCAATTGTTTCGATGAACCTCGCCGACCTTGGTGCCGACGTCATCAAAGTGGAACGACCCGAAAATGGCGACGACACTCGCTCGTGGGGACCACCGTGGAGTGCCTCGGGCGAATCGACCTACTACCTCGGCTTGAACCGCGGCAAACGCAGCGTCGCACTTGACCTGAAGAAGCCACACGATCTGGAGCTGGCAAGACGCCTGGCGGTCCGTTCCGATGTTGTGGTTGAGAACTTCCGGGCTGGGCTGATGGATGAGCTGGGTCTTGGTTACGGGGCACTCAGCGTATCCAACCCAGGGCTCGTCTATTGCTCGATCTCCGGGTTCGCCCCCCAAGGGCCGACTTCGCAACTGGCGGGATATGACCTTCTCATCCAGGCAATGAGCGGGATCATGAGCATCACCGGCCAGCCGAACGATCCGCCCACCAAGGTCGGTGCTGCGATTACCGACATGACGGCGGGCCTCTACGCAACCATCGGAGTGCTGGCCGCCCTGCAGCAGAAGAACACCACCGGATTCGGCCAGAGAGTCGACGTCTCGCTGTTCGATTCGGCACTCAACGCCCTGCTCAACCAAGGTTCCGCCTATGTAAACGCCGACGTCGTTGGATCCGCCCAGGGGAACCGACACCCCTCGATCGCACCCTACGAGTCGTTCTCGGCGTCCGATCGTGAGTTCATCCTTGCCGCCGCCAACGACCGGATGTGGCTCCGTACCTGTGCAGCAATCGGCAGGGATGACCTGGCCGGTGACCATCGCTTCTCCACAAACAGCGACCGTCGTTCCAACATCGACGCCCTTGGCGCAGCGCTCACTGAGACATTCGTGACGAAGCCGGCCGACCACTGGATCACTGTTCTGCGCGAGGCTGGCGTTCCCGCTGGCCCCATCAACCAGATCGATGAGGCTTTTGAGTGGGCTGCCGAGCAGGGACTGGACCCGACGGTGGGTTTCGCCGGCTCGACTGCCCACGGGGTGCGCTCGCCGATTCGCCTGTCCGGAGACGCAGTCGGGAGCGCCTTGCCGCCACCGGAACTAGATGAGCACGGTGCCGCCATCCGAGCGTGGCTGGAAGAGTTCTAGGTCAACATCTACCTAGAGGTTGAGACCGTCGTAATCCGCTCGCGTGTTGATGTCAGGCGGCATTGCCAGATCAAAGGTGATGTCCACGACCTGCCCTGGCGGAGCGTCGTTGAGGAACCTCCAAACTCCTTTTACACCGTCCATCTGCACGGCTTGCGCCATGGCGTCCGCCGAGAGAAGGAGGGGATGGGCTCGACCTTCGCGGTATGAGGAGACCCCCGCCCATGGCTCCTGCTCGTTCCAGGTCTCGACAACCCTATCGATCATCTCCGAGGTAACGCCCGGCATGTCGGCGAGGAGAACGACGTACGCACCACAATCAGGAAGCGCATCGAAGCCAGTGCGAAACGACGTCATGTTGCCCTCGCGATACTCCGGATTCTCAACGACAATCGACCTGGCGCCCGCTACCACCGCACCTACTTCGGTGGCGCGATAACCCGTGACTACCACTACCTGATCGAGCGATGACGCCTCGGCGTTACGAACCGAGATCTTGACCATCGGCTCATCGCCCAGCGGGAGCAACTGTTTAGGGACCGGACCGGTCATCCGCTCCGAGAGGCCAGCCGCAAGAACAATTCCACCAATCATGAGCCGAACGGTAGGGCTAGGCATACATAGCTTCAATCTCGTCGCTGAAGCTCTTCTCCACGATGCGGCGCCGGATCTTCTGGGTTGGTGTGATCTCGCGGTCATCCTGAGAGAATTCACGGTCCAAAAGGACAAATGCCTTCACCTTCTCGTAGTGAGCGAGTTCCTCGGATTGGCGATCAATCCGCTCTTTGAAGACAGCCATGATCTCTGGGTTGGTCACCAATTCTTGGCGCGACCCGTATTCGATTCCGTGCTCCGCGGCATACCTCTCGAGAACATCGAACACGGGCACGATCAGTGCACTGACGAATCTGCGGCGGTCACCGATCACCGCGATCTGTTCCACGAAGTGATCGCGCCCAACAACCGTCTCGATTCGCTGCGGTGCAATGTTCTTGCCCCCCGAAGTGATGATGATGTCTTTGAGCCTGTCGGTTACCAGGAGAAATCCGTCGTCGTCGATCCGCCCAATATCACCGGTGTGCAACCACCCGTCCCGCAGTACCTCAGCAGTCGCCTCGGGGTTCTCGTAGTAACCCAGCATGACGTTGTCGCCACGAACCAGGATCTCTCCGTCATCACCGATGCGTACTTCGCAACCAGGGACCGGATGGCCGACCGTGCCGAATCGGAACCTGCCAGGACTGTTGCAGGTGACCATCGGTGATGTCTCGGTGAGGCCGTAGCCCTGGCAGACCAGCAGACCCGCAGCCAGGAAGAACTCCTCGATCGTGGACGAGAGCGGTGCGCCACCAGCTGAGAAGAAGTTCTTGGGACCCCCAACAACGTCCCGGATCTTCGCCAATACCAACCGGTCGGCAAGTGCATAAGACGCACGAAGGGCCAGACCCGGCTTGTCGGAGTTGTTCTGAGTTGCCGCAAACCTGCCACCTACGTTGAGCGCCCAGTCGAACAGCCTCTTGCGGAGCGGAGACGCCGATTCGGCTTTGCTCATCACCCCGGCGTAGACCTTCTCATAGAGACGGGGGACGCTGACCATCGCCGTTGGTTTCACCTCGGGTAAGTAGTCAACTACCGCCTTGGGATTCGACAGGTAGTAGTTCTGGGCACCCTGGCTAAAGATGAAATAGGACCACGTGCGTTCGTAGACATGACTCAGCGGCAGAAAACACAGCGAACGGTCATCGGGTCCGACATCAAAGAAGGTGTCGATGGCCTCCACCTGGTGAACAAAGTTGGCATGGCTCAGCATCACCCCTTTTGGCTCTCCGGTAGTGCCGGAGGTGTAGATGAGGCTTGCCAACTGCTCGGTCTTGTATGCCGCCCGTAGCTGCTCAAGTTCTTCGGAGCGATCCTTGGCCGCACCCAACTCAAGCAGTCGAGTGAGCGTCATAGTGTATTCGGTGGCGTCTCCGGTAAGCATGATGATATGAGCAAGATTGGGGCAGCGAGCCGCAACGGATTCGATGGCGGCCAACTGGTCGGGGTCACCAACAAACACGACCTGGGCACCGGACTGGCTAAGGATGTAGGCCGCCTGCTCGGCCGTGTTGGTTGCGTAGATAGGAACCGTTACGGCAGATATCGTGAGGCTGGCCAAGTCGGCAATAGCCCACTCAGGACGATTCTCTGAGAACAGCGCAACGCGTTCGCCAGGCTGAACGCCGAGGGATAACAGACCACTGGCAACCTGGCCCACCTGGTCAGCGACCTCGGAATAGGTGAACTGGTTCCACGTGTCGTCATCTCTCCAAAACATCGCGGGGCGATCGCCGTGTCGGTCAACCGTGGTGCGGAATACCTCTGCTAGATGGCGTGCGGTCATCGTTCTTTCTTTCCGGCAGACAAGTCAGGATTCACGGTCGGCGAAAGCACTCCGCCCTCCCCGGGTGCGACGAAGACCAAGAACGAAGTGATCGTAGCTCGCAAGCCAGAATGCCAGACATCGATGCGCGACGAACCCCGCGGGCTTGTGGGGACTCCGTCCGGCTGCCACCAACTATCCTGCAAGGACCAAGTCGAGAAGCGGGAGAACACCCATGAGAAGCATTACTGCGTACCACCGTCCCTCCACACTCGACCAAGCAGTCGAACTACTCGCCAGAACCGAGATCACCACCACAGTTGTCGCCGGAGGGACCGCCCTCAACGCCACCGACCTTCCTGACAATGTCGAGGTCGTTGATGTGCAGACGGCAGTTCCGACAAACGTCACACGTGTCGGGGATCGTGTCAGTTATGGGGCAATGACCCGTCTTCAAGATCTCGTGGATCATTACGACACACCGCCTCTCGTGGCCGAGTTGGCAAAACGGGAGGGTCCTAACACGCTCCGTAACGCATCCACAATCGGCGGTACCGTTGCCGAAGGTGGTGCGGAAAGCGAGCTCGTCGCAGCACTGTTGGTCCACGAAGCAACTGTGACTGTCGCAGACACAACCGGGGCCAAGGATGTGGCACTTAGCGATCTCCTTGCCGATTTCTCTGTCCTCGACCGAGGCGTCATCACGGCTGTGTCGGTGGCGATAGGCGGAGAGACCGCATCGGACCGGACCGGCCGCACTCCCGCTGACACGTCGATCGTTGCCGCGGCCGGCCGCATCGTGGCGGATGGTGTTCTTGTTGCCCTCACCGGCGTTGCCGCCACCCCTGTTCTCGTCGACCCCAACGACCTCGCAGCACTCAATCCACCTGCCGACTTCCGCGGCACCACTGAGTACCGCCGCAAACTGGCAGAGGTCCTCACAAAGCGAGTTATCACTGCGCTCGGGGGTGCAGCATGAACATCAATCTCACGATCAACGGCGATCAACGCACGTATGTCTGCGAACCCCACGAATCACTGCGAGCCGTTCTCCGCCGCGAAGGCTTCTTCAGTGTCCGTTTTGGTGCCGAGACTGGGGAGACCGGAGCCGACGCCATCCTGCTCGATGGCCGTCTCGTCTCCTCAGAGGTGCTACTAGCCGCACAGGCCGATGGCCATGCGGTCGAGACGATCGATGGCCTGAACCTGCCGCGCGGGCTGCACCCGATCCAGGAGGCGTTTGTCGCTAGCGGAGCTATCCAGTCGGGGTACGCAACACCCGCCACCATCCTGGCCGCCAAGGCACTGATCGAAAGCACCCCCAATCCCACCGAGGCCGAGGTCCGTGACGCGCTGTCGGGGATCCTTGACCGGGAGACGGGCTATCTGCGCCCGGTCCACGCCGTGTTGCGGGCTGCTGCCATGTTGCGGGGAGAGAAGCAGGCTCCGGTTGAACCAACCTTCATCGAGCCATTGGTGGAGCT
>JASJHC010000078.1:0-3770 GCA_033791245.1 Acidimicrobiia bacterium
GCAGCCGGGGGGTAGCGGGGAACTCTTCGAGTTCCTTGAGACTTCGGCTTCGCCGAACTCCGGAGGGGGCTCGTCCTCCTCCTACCGCAACGGTATGAGCCCAGCCTCCGTCGCTTGGAATCCACACGCCTCCAGGTAGAAGCCACGGAGTTCGGGATCGAAGTCGACGTGGAGCCACTCACAGCCTGCCTTACGGGCTCCGTCGGCTGCAGTGGATACGAGCTGGGTGGCAATCCCCCGGCGTTGTAGACGAGGGCTGACGAGGGTATCGAGGATGAACGCATGGAAGGCTCCGTCCCAGGCAACGTTCACAAAGCCAACCAGCTCCTCGTCCTCGTAGGCGCACACCCAACCGAGGCTATGCCTATCGAGCAGGCTCTCCCAGTCATCGTCGAAGAGCTCATGATCAAAGCCATCGGCGTGGAGTTGGTTGACGGCCTTGTTGGTGAGATAGCCGCGCCACACGTATCGGATTTCCATAGGGGCAGCGTACCTTCGCCCCCTGTCGAGTTTCCTAATCCAGCTCTCCGCCGCCCCGACCCACTGCCGGGGATGGTGCTTTGCCCAAGAACGGACCACGCTTCAGGGCATTGAGGTGCTGAGCATGTGGCGGGAACCGAACCGGATTGTTGAACCGGATCAGTACTGCAAGCAAAGGCGATCCGACGACCGCGCTCACGACCAGATCTGGGATCTTGGCACCGACAGTGCCAGCAGCGCAAGGGCAAGAGGCCATCCGATTGCTTTCCAGGTCCGACCGTCGAGACGCATGTTGGCGGCATAGCCAACCCAGAACACGCCCAAATAGAACACGATCGCGTACATGACCGCATAACGGGTGACTGGGATGGTGGACTCCTCCCACAGGTACGGAGTCAACAGCGGCATCACAAGCGCAAACAACGCAAATGCTCCTAGCTCGAGCAGCCAGCGTGGCGGAATCCAGCCTGGTCGCTTCGACCCGGGGTGTCCGGCTAGTTCGGCAGCAAGTACTGCCGGTGGCCCGAATTCGTCAACAGGGTCCGCTCCTGACTCGGCGAGATGTTGGTCGATCTCTGCAACCATCTCCCCGATCCGTCTGCCATCGACAGCCTCCTGGTAGAGCAGACGCAGCAGCTGCGCAAGGTATACCTTGTTCTCCTGTTTCATCGACTCCCCCCACCGTTTGCCATCAGACCGTTGTTGCTTCCACAAATGCACGCCACTCTTTTGCTGCTTCTTCGAGCACCGTGGACCCCGCATCAGTGAGCCTGTAGTACTTGCGGTCCGGGCCCTTCTCGCTCGCCCGCCAGGTCACATCGAGGAGGCCCGCCGTCTCGAGGCGGTTCAGCACCGGACCTATTGGTAGATAGCTTGTCTATCTAGTGATCAAAATGGGTGCAATCAAGCCGGCAAGGGCGTAACTTCGTAGATAGAGAGGAGGAACGATGACCGACCTCGTAGTCAAGATGATTGACTTGAACTCAATGCACGTCGTCGTAGCCACCGGCTATGGAACCGAACCGGAACATGAAGCCTGGGGCGAGATCCTCGACTTCGCCAGGCACCGCGAGCTTGACCCGTGGGACCAGACACACCGCTTCTTTGGATTCAACAACCCGGGCCCAGAGCCGACCAGCACCGAGTACGGATATGAGCAATGGATGACCGTACCCGACGATGTTGAGGCCATCCCACCGTTGCATATCCGAGATGTTGATGGCGGCAGGTATGCGATGGTTCGCATCCACGGGCTAGACACGATCGGCCGGTCCTGGCAGCACCTAGCGACTTGGTGTGAGGAGCACGGACTCAGCATCGACACCAACCGTGACGTGTGTCTCGAAGAGCTGTTGACTCCGATCGAGTACTCCCCCGACCAATGGGAGATGAACCTTTACCTGGCTGTTAACTGAACAGACGCTTGAGCTTGGCGGTGGGGCGGAGGACCGAGATCTCATCCGCCAGCTTCGCTACGTCGTCAAACGCCACCCAGCGCACCCCAAGCACTTCATCTGAATCGGAGAAGTCCTCGTTGTCCGCTTCCAGCAGAAATCGGACGTCGTAGTGGTTGTGAGGAGGGCGGCCTCCGTTGGCCGGAATGGCATGGACATCGACGTCGAAGAGACCGTCTCCAAGCGGAGTGGCGTTGATTCCGGTTTCCTCCTTGACCTCGCGGATGGCCGCGGTGAGGATGTCCTCCCCCGGATCAACGTGACCGCCCGGCTGTAGCCAAAGATGAAGCTTCCCGTGATGGATCAACAGGACCCGGCTATGGCCTCTGTCGACGACGAACGCACTGGCGGTGACGTGCCCGGGAACGTAGTGATCATCGGACAACGCATCGACGTCGTCGGCAAGCAGCGCGATGATGGTGGCCACCGACTCAACTTCGCCCGATTCGGGGTCATACGCTTCGAGAAGCGTGCGGAGGTCTGAGACGCGACTCACCGCTCAAGCAAGTCGAGCGGTGAGGAAAGCAATTAGCTTGTTAGACGAATTCGATGATGGCCATCTCAGCGCCATCACCTTTCCGTGGCCCAAGCTTCACGATGCGGGTGTAACCACCATCACGGTCCGCATAACGAGGACCAACATCGTCAAACAGCTTGGTCACGACATCGTTGTTCTGGATCTTACGGAGCACGGTGCGCCGGGCGTGCAGGTCGCCACGACGAGCCTTCGTGATCATCTTCTCCACGTAGGGGCGGAGCAGCTTGGCGCGGGCTGCGGTTGTTGTAACCCGCTCTTCCTGGATCAGCGACGCTGCCATGTTGGACAGAATCTTGCGCTGGTGTGAAGGGCTTCCGCCGAGACGGGGCCCTTTCTTCGGCTTTGGCATTACATAGCCTCCGAAGATTCACCGGAGTGAGCCAGCGATAGACCAAGCTCGTCGAGCTTGGCGGAAACCTCTTCGAGGCTCTTCTGACCAAAGTTGGTGATGTTGAGCAGCTCTTCCTCGTTCTTTTCAACCAATTCACCAACGGTCTGGATCTGGGCACGGCGCAAGCAGTTGCGAGGGCGCTCAGAGAGATCCAAGGCTTCGATCGGAAGATCAAGATCCGGAGAGGTTGACTCTGCCGTGACAATGTCGCCGAGCTCTAGGCCTTCACCCTCGTCCATGTCGGCGAACAAGCCAAGTAGCTCACGCAGCGTCTTGCCTGCGGAAGAAACAGCCTCGCTTGGGGTGAGAGAGGAGTCGGTCTCGACATCGACAACCAGCTTGTCAAAGTTGGTGACCATGCCGACCTGGGTGTCATCGACCCGGAACGCAACCTTGCGCACCGGTGAGAAGATCGAGTCGATCGGAATCACGCCGATGGTGTCGCTCTTGCTGTTGCGCTCGGCGCTGCGATAGCCAACACCACGCTCTGCGGTCATTTCGACCTCGAGATGACCGGAGGCTGACAGTGTCGCCAGGTGTAGGTCAGTGTTGACAATCTCAACACCGGCGGGGACCTTCAGATCTCCAGCCTTGACCTTGCCCGCACCTTTGGCGGACAGATACACGGTCTGGGGACCTTCGGCCTCGATGCGCAAGACGACCCGCTTCAGATTCAGGATGAAGTCGACCACGTCTTCTACAACACCTTCGATGGTGGAGAACTCGTGGTGGACACCCTCAATCCGTACAGACGTAATCGCTGCACCCGGGATTCGGGCCAGCAAGGCACGACGCAGGGTATTACCCAGCGTATGACCGAAACCGGGTTCGAGTGGCTCGACGATAAACCGTGACCGGTTATCGCTTACCTGCTCTTCTTCAATATGGGGACGCTGGACGATGAGCA
>JASJHC010000079.1:0-16697 GCA_033791245.1 Acidimicrobiia bacterium
AATCCCTTTCAGGTTTGTCACGACAGCTTGCCCCGCATAAACCCGAAGTATCTGAAGACGACCTAAGAATTCGCTGAGAAAGCGGCCGTCCCCACACCCCCAAGAGGCACCTCTGGAATCAGCCGCTGATCCCTGGAGGGCCTTTACCTTCGGGGCCCGTTCCTGCGAGGACGTCCTGACACGGGGCCAATGCGGACTTGAAGTCGGGGTCATCCCTATCCAATTCGCCGAACGGCCCCACACCGCCGCCCCCACCACCGGGACCGCTGTTGGCGAAGTCGGGGTCGGGCATGTCATACCCGTTCTCCCGCATGCACTGGGCGAATTCGAGGAACACATCTTGCTCAGAAGTGCGGTCACGATCGGCCTCAGAACGAAGCGCCACGCCTTGCAGCTCGCCTTCGCAAGCCTCGCGGGCAGCGTCTATCTCTTCCGGAGTGACATCTCCTTCGATGGCGCTGCGCAACCGCCCGAATCCGACGTTCCCGTCGGCATCCACGGTCGGATCGTCAATCTCGATACCGTTTTCACGCATACAAGCGGCGAAGGCAAGCATGACCTGCTCCTGATCGACCTCGCCTGACCCAGCTGTCTCAGTCGTGGAAGTGTCAGCGTCGCCGTCGACCGCCGCAGCATCACCTTCTAGCGAGGCCACGGCGTCATCCGCGGTGTCGCCACTACATGCCGTGGCCAACAGACCGAATACCACGAGCGCAACCAACAATCGACGTTTCATCATGTTCCTTCCAAAGTTGGAAGCATGATCACCGACCATCGTTGCTTATGCCCAATCGAAGGCTCGCCCAGGAGTGAGGGCGGGCTAACCCTCAGAGATGCCGGGGATGCCGGGGAGTGATTCCTCGCATGCCTCGAGCGCCACCTCGAAGTCTGGGTCATCAAGATCGAACTCGGGATAGAGCTGGCCATCGCCGGTGAGAGCAGAGAAGTCCGGATCAGGTAGATCAAACCCGTTGTCTCGCATACATGCTGAGAACGCAACCAGTTCATCCTGGAACTCTGTCTCGAACACCCGATCGAAACCGAAGTTCACACCTGCCAAAAAGGGAGCGCACGGCTCAAATGCCGCCTCTATCTCGGCTTGATCAACCTCGGCGAGGTCGCGCAGCGCCAGAAGATCGAATCCGACGTTGCCATCGGAATCGACGACCGGATCAGGGAAGTCGATACCACCGTCACGCATGCACGCCGCGAACTCCAAGACGGCAGCCTCGTCATTGCCCAGCTCGTCAGCTTCGCCAGGGGCTGCAGTGGTCGTGGTTGCCACGTCTTTTATTGAGGCGACCGCGTTGCCGTCGCCGGAATCGTCGCCTCCACATGCGGCTGCGACGAGGGCCAGAATGAGGACAAAGGCCCAATACGTTTTCTTCATTGTTCAATCTCCGTTTACGACCACGGGTCAGGATACGCCGAACCGCAGATTGCGCTGCCGGTGTCACCTCCTATGCTCGACTCATGCTGTGCTGCATTGGTGATCTTGTTGAAGACGTAATTGTGTGGCCTGCCGCCGAGCTGATTCACGGAACCGACACCCCCGCTCGGGTGTTTCGGCGTCGCGGCGGCAGTGCTGCCAATGCTGCTGTCATCGCGGTGCGCGAAGGCCAACCGAGTCGTTTTGTTGGGCAAGTCGGTGATGACAGCCTGGGAACGATGCTCGCTGCCGCCATGGAACAAGCAGGGGTGGATGTGGTGCTGGCCAGAGGTGGCACTACCGGATCAATCGTCGTCATCGTTGACCAAACCGGGGAACGCACGATGCTGCCCGATCGCAGCGCGGCGACAGAACTAGCCTCTCTTCCGGCCGGTGCGCTCGATGGTGTGACCTGGCTTCATGTTCCTGCATATTCCCTGATCGTCGAGCCGCTGGGGGCAACCACTCGCACCGCTATCGACACCGCCCGCCAGCGGGATATCCCTGTGAGTATTGATGCCTCGTCAACCGGCCCGCTATCGGATTTCGGAGTCGACGGCTTCCTCGACATGATGAGATCGATAGAGCCCGATGTCTTCTTCTGCAACAAGGATGAGGCCGAGCTGCTCAACATCGACAGCCATTCGCCACTCGGCGGGGCGGGCCTCACCGTCATCAAGGCCGGAGCAGACCCGGTCGTAATAGTTGATCGTGACGGCAACGCCATCGAAATCCCCGTTCCCACTGTTGCTGCCGTTGCCGATACCACCGGTGCCGGCGACGCCTTCGCTGCAGGCTTTCTCTCGGCCACATTGGATGGCGCAGCACCAGCCGATGCTGCGATCGCAGCGAACCGTGTGGCGGCTACCGTTCTTCTTCGACCCGGCGCAGGCAGCCACAACCACTGAACCCAGGAGAAACCGATGCCGCGACTCAAGATCAGCAGCGAGGTCCAAGAGGCACTCGACTCGGGACAACCTGTCGTGGGGCTGGAGAGCACGATCTACAGCCATCTCGGTCTCCCCTCGCCCGCAAACCAGGAAGCCCTTGACCGCAGCACCAATGCGATTCGGACCCACGGGGCCGTTCCCGCGATCACGGCCATCCTCGACGGGGTGCCTTGCATCGGTCTCGAGGAATCAGAGCACGAACGCATCCTGGGACCAGCTCGCAAGACTGCCGAACGCGATATCGCCATTGCTATTGCCCAGAAGTGGCCGGTCGGGGCCACCACGGTGTCGGCCTCTCTTGCCTTGTGCGCTGCCGCAGGCATCAGCGTATTTGCCACCGGCGGCATTGGCGGAGTCCACCTCGGATCTGAGCTCACTGCTGATATCAGCGGCGACCTTGGTGCGATTGCACTCCATCCGGTCTTGACAGTGTGTGCCGGGGCCAAAGCGTTCCTCGATATTCCCAAGACCGTCGAATTCCTCGAGACAGAAGCAGTAACGGTTCTCGCTTACCAGACCGATGAATTCCCGATGTTCTATGCACGATCCAGCGGGGTGAAGGCACCAAATCGCGTGGACACTCCTGCCGCAGTCGCCGCCATCCTCGCCCAGCGGATCGTGTGGGATCAAGGCGGGGTGCTGCTGGCCGTTCCTGTTCCGGAGGCGGACGCAATCCCGACTCGGGAAATCCAAAATGCTATCGATACCGCGCTGGCACGGGCCCGCAATATCCATGGAGCGGCGATCACCCCGTTCGTCCTGGAGCAGATCGCCAAGATCACCGAAGGTCGCAGCATCCCAGCCAACCTGGCATTGGCCGAAAACAATGCAGCGGTCGCCGCACAGGTCGCCGTCGAGCTGTCGCATATGTCGGCCCAATAACGCTTCTAAGAGACCGCCGTGGTGACGGTGATGCCGGTCTCCTCGGCGGTCACCAGCTCCCACGACGCACCAGACCAGCTGAACTGATGCGTCTCGTAGCGAAAGCCATCGTGGGCGGTAGCGACACCGACATCGATGCCAACAACACCGTCGCCAAGCTCAGCGGCTGGCGCCACCCACAGCATCACCGCGGTCGGATCAACCATCCCACCGTCGCCGACCAGCTCATCAGCTCGACCAGCAGTAACGAACTCGACGACATCAACCGATGCGGCAATGGCGGTGCGGGTGATCTGGTCCATCTTGATCTCCTCACCAACAAGGGCGGTGGCGCTAGATACTGAATCACGCACATAGACATCGAGCTCACCACAGTGCAGAACACAAGCACGGTCGAGTGCCCGCGCCGACAATTCGGCGGCGACTTCCGCGGTGATGTCTGGTGCGGACACCGCGGACTCCGCGGCGTCGGATCCACAGCCGACGGCGATGACTGCCACAACTATGCCCATCAGAACCGTACGAGTGTTCACCACGTCTCCTCTCGCCCAACCATGAGACGTCGTGACCCTCCGCCACGGTTCCGGCTCAGGTGGTCCCCTCTTCGACCCCGCGCTGTTTGTGGACGCGACCGGCCTCGCCACGCAACGACAGTCCGCTGCCCGCTCCATAGCGAGCCTGGATGATCTCACCAACAATCGACACTGCCATCTCGGCTGGTGTCTCGGCACCAATGTCGAGACCCACCGGTCCATAGATCGTGTCCAGCTGCTCCTGGGACCATCCGTCAGCAGCAAGCCGCTCGAGCCGGGCACCATGAGTACGACGGCTCCCTATCGCCCCGAGGTAGCGGATGGGTTTGTCGTGGACCGCCGCAAAGACCGGGTCCTCAAATCGGGGGTCATGGCTGAGCAGAACCACGTAGGTACGACGATCCAAAGGGATCTTCTCAAACACCGCATCCGGCCAACCCATGATCACCTCATCGGCGTCGGGGAAACGATCGTCGGTCGCCCACATGGGACGAGCATCCGCAACGATGACCCGAAACCCGAGCTGGCGAGCCATGGTGGTCAACGGCTGGGCGTTGTGACCCGCTCCAAAAATGAGCATCACTGGTTGCGGGGCAACTACCTCGATGAATACGGAGGTATCGCCGTAGGCCAGCGTCCGGCTTTGTTCTCGCTTCATCAGAGCGGCAGCATCGCTGAGCACATCATCGGCGATCGCTTCGGGAACTGCACCAGACACAACGCCTTTTTCGAAGTCGATGACCGCCTTGACGCCGATCGCCTCGCCGGCAACGACCGTCGCCACGGCACCGAGACGTTCGGTTTCCATCAATCCCTTGGTGGCATCGATGTGACTCATAGCCACTTCTCGATGAAGACGTTGATCGTTCCCCCACAGGTGAGGCCTACCTCAAAGGCATCATCATCTGCGATGCCGTACGTGACGAGACGGGGCGCCCCAGAGGCAAGGACCTCCTTGGCGTGGAAAAACACATCGTTCTCGACGCAGCCACCGCTCACCGAACCTTCCATCTCCCCAGCCGAGGAGACCAAGAACTTCGAACCCTCAGGCCGTGGCGCTGATCCTTTGACACCGACAACGGTGGCAACGGCAACCTCTTTGCCCTGCGCCTTCCACTTTTCGTAGATCTGGATCTCAGTTCTCATCTAGTACTCCATGTGTCCTAATCAAGCCAGGTGTCGTGGGGTAGGTCTGCCCGAGCCACCCGCAGCAACGCAAACGGGCTCACCTCAACGAAATTGGCTACTCGTGACGTGTAGCAATCGGCATACTTCTCCACCTGGCGGGCAAACAAACTCTTGTCGATCCCGGCCCGCATCAGAGGACCCCAGGCCTCGTTGCGGAGACGGGATGCCTCGACCGCAAGCGGAGTGATCTCCTCATCGAGTACCGCAATGTCCGCACGCAGCGAGTCAACCTTGCCCTTTTCCGCCACCACACCCACAGGTGGCTCGGCGTAACCAAGCCGCTTGCGCTGTAGCGCAAGACGGACCGCTGATACCTCGGCCTCCAACGCCGATTTCTGGGCCATCAACTTCTCCAGCTTGACCTCGTCTGGTCGAAACGAGCGCAGGCTGGCAACCTCGCTCTCCAACTCCCGCAAAATCAAAGCGGTCCGCCATCGCAACAACGCCTTGGAGAAGTGCACATCACCGAACAGGTGGTCACCCACATAGAGAATCTCGTCCCCGGACAATCCAAGAAACTCCTCCACCTGACGGGCACAGCCGCCAAAGAACACACTGCCCGGCTCGATCGCACCAATGTGGGGTCGCAGCAACGCGGCTTCTTCGTCAACAACTTTGTAGAGCTGTTTGGTGGATGTGAAGAATGCCGGCTTGTCCGCGGAAACGATGATCGCTTCAAAAAGGTCCCGCCACTTCATCCCTGGAGGGAGATATGGGTCAAACGCGTACTCCATGATCCGGACGGTGTACTCCCATTCCGAATTGGTGATCAGCATCAGTCGCTTGCCGGCGCGCAACTGATCAACAAGTGCCATTACCCCGTCGGGGTCCGGCTCGATGAAACGGGCCGGGTCGTCAAGGATGTCCTGCTTGAGATCGCCGTCTTGATGGGCACCATCCAGAGAGCTAATCACGGCTTGATAGAGACCTCGGTATCCGATCCCCTTCTCGATGCGGCCCGCATCCATCAGATCAACGAGTTGGGCGTAGAGGCTCGCTTCGGACAAGGAAAACAAAGTGTTGACGAACTCGAAGCGGTCCTCGCTGAGATCCACCATGGTCCCTGCATAAGTCCTCCGCATCTCGTCGTAGCCGAGGAAGGAGGTTCCGTGGGCGGCGCGGATTACGTAGCCGAACCGCGTTGCCTTCACCAGGTTGCCCTCTTCGAGGTCGATGGCCAGACCACGAATGACCGCATCGGAATCAAACTTGATGTCCTCGACCGGATAGCCCATCTCGAGAAGCTTGGACTTGGCGTGGGCGAAGGCCCGCGTCTCCCATTCGTCAACGTGATAGTGGACCAGGGTGTAGTCCATGTCGTATCCGATGGCTTTGATCGAGCGAAGATTGATGGTCCGGTTTACGAATATGCCGCGTTCCGGCCTGATCACCGATGAACTCATATCAAATCGGCCGATACGGCAGATACTCGGGAAACCACATTTCCTCCTCGATGCGTTGGTCCAAGTCGGCGACCGGCTCGGCAAGACCTTCGGCAACAGCCTGGTGAGCAACCGCTTTGGCAACCTGTAACGATGTTGCCCGGACGTCGGAGATCGAAGGATAGATCTGTCCTACAGCCACCAAGTCGGGGTCCACTGCATCGGCAAGCGCTTTGGACGCTGCCAGGAACATCTTGCCGCTCACCCGACTTGCACCCACCGTCAGTACCCCAAGGCCCATCCCAGGAAAAACGAATACGTTGTTGGCCTGCCCAATCTCGTGGGTCACACCGTTGAACGACACCGCAGGGAAAGGACTCCCGGTGGCAACAATTGCCCTGCCATCGGTCCACTCAATTGCACTCGAGGGTGTCACCTCTGCGTGGCTCGTTGGGTTCGAAAGCGGCATGATGATGGGCCGCTCTGCATGAAGGGCCATCCTCCGAATCATCTCCTCGGTAAAGACACCAGGGATACCGCTGACCCCGATCAGGACGGAGGCACGGGCATTGCGGACGACGTCGCGCAGATCGATCGGATAGTCGTCGATCTGCCAGTCCTTCACCGCCTCTGCGGACAATGCCAACCTTTGTTTGCCAGGCGGGAGATTGGGGCGGCCTTCAACGATCAGACCCCGACTGTCCAGAGTCATGATCCGCGCCTCGGCATCGGCTCGGGCAGCACCCTCGTCGACCATGGCCGTGGCAATCTGGCTACGGATGCCGATGCCGGCAGAACCGGCCCCGACGATGACAACACGTTGATCAGTGAGCTTCGCCCCGATGTGGCGAGTCGCCGCCATCAGACCAGCCACCACCATCGCTGCGGTGCCCTGGATGTCATCATTGAACGACGGTAGGACCTCGCGGTACCTGTAGAGGTTGTCGAAGCTGGTCTTGTTGGAGAAGTCCTCCCACTGCAGCAAGGCCCCGGGGAATACCGTTTGTACTGCCGCTACGAACTCTGCGACCAGTTCGTCGTACTCCTCGCCGCGCAGCCGCGGCTTGCGATAGCCGACATACATCGGATCAGCCAACAACTCGGGGTTGTTGGTGCCGACATCCAGCGAAATAGGGATGCACCGGGTCGGATGAATGCCGGCAGCTGCGGCATACAGAGCCAGCTTGCCGACGGGAATCCCCATCCCGCCTGCTCCCTGATCGCCAATTCCCAGAATCCGCTCGTTGTCGGTGACCACAATCACCGGGTTGGATGACTTTGGCCTGCACCGCAACACATCGGCGATGCGGCCCTTGTCCCTTGGCGTCACATAGACACCCCGCGCACGGCGAAATATGCGACTCCAGTGGCGACACGCTAGCGCCACAGTAGGGGTGTAGATGAGGGGGACGGCCTGCTGGAGGTTCTCGATGAGGTACCTGTAAAACAGGGTCTCGTTGCGGTCCATCATCCCATTGAGGTAGATGTTCTTGTCCATCTCGGTGTGTTTGTACTCGAGCTGGTAAACGGCCCGCTCCACCTGTTCTTCGATTGTGAAGACACGGTCGGGAAGCATCCCGATCAACCCGAATGCTTCTCGTTCGGTGCGAGTAAACGCCGTGCCCTTGTTGAGCATCGATGTCTTGAGGAGTTCACTACCACGCGCTGCCACCGGCAGATATCGCTCTCCTGTCTCGGGATCGACGACGGGATGGGGGGAAGAGGTGTCGCGCTTCATTGCTTCAGCTTACGGGGCGCCACCGGTTTCGGCGTCACCGGCGTCGCAACAGCCTGCCCAACAGAAAGACTGTGGCCCCCATTGCAACACCCAATCCGATGGCCTGCGGGGTTCCCAAGATGATCTCCGAGTTCTCGATGTTTGCGTTCGCGGCAAGCAGAACGCCTATGCGAGAATCCGTAACGGTGCCTTCGATGGTGAGCATTTGACCAACGGCCGATTTGCTCATTTCTACGCCGCCACCCACGATCATGTTTCCCGAGCCTGCTTGGCTCATCTCCAAGTCGCCGCCCACGATGAGCGCACCGGTACCACCCTCGTTGAGGCTGGCATCGCCACCGGCCACAATCAACAGAGCACCTGCCTCGCGCACCGAGACATCTCCTGAAGTGCGAATAACGGGAACAAAGCCCTCTGAGAACTCTTGATTACTGCTGTCATCCATTGCTGTCTGCTCCTGGTTCCATCTCGTCGACGACGGCCTCTACCTCGATAGCTGCCGCCTGGATGCGGGCCCGGCAAAGACGGATCAGTTCGGCTGATCTTTTGACCTTGATGGCAAGCTCATCAACGTCGACCTGTTCTTCCTCGATCGCAGCGAGGATGCTCTCCAATTCTGCCAGGGCTTCCTTGTAGGTGATCTCACTGGCCATCGGCGGCCTCCTCCGTCTCTGTCACAACACTCTCGATTTCCCCACCAACGACCGTGGTGCGCAACGTCGTCCCGGTGCCAACAGATGCCGGGCTGGTGACGAGCCTGCCATCGACCGTTCTTGTGATCGACCAACCTTTGGCGAGAAGTCGATCCGGATCAAGCAGCCCCAACCGATGCTCGAGATCTGCCAGTTGGCCCTCCGCTGCGACCAGCGTCCGTAGCGCCGCTGCCCCAAGTACTCCAGACACTCTATCCAAGTCGCTGGTGGCTGCCGTCAGCTCACGAACTGATCCCCGCTCGATCTGCGCCGCCAGCGTCGTCAGCTTGTCGCCATCGCGCCGCAGATGATGCCGGGCTCCCCGAGCCGTCTGTGTCCGCACATCCGCAAGTCCTTGGCGGGCTCTTGCTCCGGCCGCAATCGACGATCGCGACAAGCGCTGTGTCGCGTTCTCCAGGTGATGGCTGACCAATTCCAGCCGGGCCTGCACGCTACGGGCAGTGTGCGTGGCAACGCGGTCGAGACGGTTGACAAAACTCGCAAGGTGATACACGAGTCCGGCGGCGCACGCGGTCGGCGTCTTGAAGTTGCGGGCCACCATGTCGGCAACCGACACGTCAATCTCATGGCCAATTCCGGTCATTACTGGCGTTGGACAAAGGGCAATCGCCAGCGCGATCTCCTCGCTGTCAAACGCAGCAAGATCGGTCTGTGCGCCCCCGCCGCGCACCACAGCAATGGCATCTACCTCGGAGCCGCCAAGGGTCCCGAGACCCCGCACGACGTCGGCAACCGCGTCCACACCCTGCACCCTCGCATCAAACAGCCGCACCTTCCAGGCAAACCCGCTTTGCTCCAGCTCGTGCACGAAATCAGCGTGAGCCGCACTACCGGCGCTAGTAATCAGACCGATACACAAAGGCACCAGCGGAACTGGGAGGGAAGGATTCCGGGTCAAGTGACCCTGCTTGGTGAGCTGGCCAACCAGCCTGGCGCGTTCCGCAGCAAGCTTGCCAACAGTGAAGTCGGTGTCGATCCACGTCATCCGGAACTGGACCATCCCTCGCGGCGCATAGTGCGAGACTCGACCGCGGATTCTCACCGCGACGCCGTCGGTCATCCGTACCGCACCCGACCGAGCGAGCACCCGGTTCACGGCTATCTTCTCCGAGGCAAATAGCGTCACTGGAAGAATCGCAGGTGGCGCCTCCTCAGGATCAGTGTCACCAAGGGTGAAGTAAACATGGCCGCTGCTGGCCCGGCTCAGATCTCTGATCTCGCCCTGGACCCAGATCTCATCTGGAAAAGCGCGGCTCACAGCCCGGCCGACGGTGTCGGCCAGTTCGGCAACGGAATAGGTAGTCGGATCCATCTGCAGAGACGCTACACATCCTGCCGGACAGGACACGAGATCTCGCCATCACATCTCGTGCGGAAAGGCCCGGCAACGCTATGTTGACACTTCAATGGGGATCCTACGCACCAGACTCAGACAGGCCGCCAACTCGCGCGGCCAAACCGCGTTCATTACTGCCGCGCTCGTTATCGGTTTTATCGTCGGACTTGCCGTCGTACTGCTGGTCATTTTGGTGGAGGCTGCGGGCGAGAGCAGCCACTGGGTCCAGGAGCGAATCGGCAACAACGACATTGCATTTTTTGTCACGGTGCCGCTCGGGTTGCTTATCGCATGGACCATTGCACAGCGGCTGTCCCGCAACGTCGAGAGCGGAGGCGTAACTGAGACCATCTCCGCGGTCGGTCTCCGTGCCGGGTACCTGTCCACAAGAACCATCTTGCCCAAACTTGCAAGCACCGCCGTAACGCTCGGTAGCGGTGGTAGCGGTGGTCGTGAAGGGCCGATTGTGATGATCGGCGCCGCTATTGGTTCCTCGCTGTCTCGATACACACGGTTTAGCGAAGATCGCATTCGAAGCCTTGTGGCCGCCGGGGCCGGCGCCGGCATCGGGGCGACGTTCAACGCACCCATTGCCGGGATGATGTTCGCCATGGAGGTCATCCTCGGTAATCTCGCCATCCGCCACCTCAACGCCGTGGTGATTGCATCAGTCGTTGCCGCGGTGACAACCCATACGCTGGTAGGCGAAGAGCAGATCTTGTCGTCGCCTCTGGGAACCTTTGAGGACCCGAGAGAGATCATCCTGTACCTACTTCTCGGACTGATCGCCGTCGGCGCCGGGCTGCTGTTTGTCCGCATCCTCACCGCGGTCGGAGACCTCAAAGAGCGTTGGCAGTACCCCGGTTGGACTCGACCTGTCGCCGCTGGTCTGGTTGTGGCGACGATCAGCCTGGTTGACGATCGCGCTCTAGGCACCGGACAGAGCTTCCTCTCGGGCTTGATGAGAAATGCCAGTGTGGACGGTGCCGGCGACCTGGTGCTGTGGGCGCTGCCGATACTGGCTGTTCTCAAGATGGTTACCAGCGCGATGACACGGTCAGGTGGAGGATCGGCGGGAACCTTTATGCCGAGCCTCTTCATCGGCGGCGTTCTCGGCACCACGCTCGCCGTCGCGGTCGATCCGATCTGGTTCGCTGACCTGCAACCGGGCTCGTATGCAATGGTCGGAATGGCGGCAACGTTCGCAGCTGTAGCCCGGGCGCCGCTTACCGCGATCATCATGGTCTTTGAGATAACCGGTAACTATGCGTTGGTCCTGCCCTTGATGTTGGCGGCTTCGTTGGCGTCCTTTATCGCCGACCGTGTTAACCACGACAGCGTCTACACCATGCCGCTGACCAGGGCCGGCGTACATCTGGTCAAAAATGAGGACGTCGATCTGCTCGACACCGTGACTGTTGGCGAAGTCATGACCCGTCTCGATGACACATTGCACCCGGCAATGACCATCAGCGAGGCGGCCCGATTCCTGGACGAATCCCGGCACCACGGGATGCCTGTGGTCGAAACGAATGGGAAGCTCGCCGGTGTCTTGACGTTGATCGACGTCGCCCTTGCCGAAGGTGACCCAGATGAGACGACTGTCGGCGACGCCATGACGGACCGTCCGATCACCGTAACCCCAACAATGCCCGTGTCCTCAGCCCTGGCCAGAATGGCTGCTTTGGGCGTGGGTCGGCTCCCGGTTGTCGACGACGTCGACCCCAGCCAGGTCGTCGGCATGTTCCGTCGCAATAGTGTCGTAGCCGCCTATCACCACGCATTGGGGGCCAGCACCGACCGGCACCTCTATCGCCAACGGCTGCGACAGCGGGTTCAGCCAGGGGCAACCTTCTATGAGGTCCCGGTGCCGCAGGCTTCGGCCGCCGCGGGGCAACGGGTTCGCGACCTTGATTGGCCGGAAGAAGCAGTACTGGTATCGATCCGTCGCGATGCTGCGGTCATCATCCCCCACGGGGACACCGCGATCCGGGTCAACGATACGATCACGGCATTTGGCCATGGCGACTCTCGGGTCGCCGTTGCGTTCATCCTGGAGCGAAAACTTCCACCCGAAGGCGAAGGCACTGATTGAACGTGAGCCAGCAATCCTTGTGGGCAACGGGCCATGCCGATAGATTCCGATCGTGACTGAACTACCAAATGTTGTGCCGGTCCTGATGTCCGGTGGTGCGGGGAGCCGACTGTGGCCAGCATCACGGTCCGATCGGCCAAAGCAATTCCAGCAACTGGTCGACGACCGGACCATGGTAAAGGCGACCCTCGATAGGCTTGCGGGCCTCGACGCAGCCATGCCGTTGGTGGTCGCCAACCAGGCACACATGTCGCTCGTAGCCGACGAACTCAGCGGCGCCGGTTTCGACCCGTTACGGATGATCTTGGAACCAATGGGGCGCAACACGGCCCCGGCGGCCGCGGTTGCCGCCCTGGAACTCACCAAGGATGGCAATGACCCCATCATGCTCATCCTGCCCGCCGATCACATCATCGAGGACGTCGACGGATTCCATATTGCAGCCCGGCATGCTTGCAGACTCGCCGCCACCGGCATTCTGGTTACCTTTGGCATCGTGCCGACCAATCCCGAGACCGGATACGGCTATATCCGAGCCGGAGCCTCAATAGATGGGACGGCCTATCACGTTGACCAGTTCGTCGAAAAGCCAGACCTCGAGACGGCACAGCGGTATCTGGAAGAAGGCAACTACCTGTGGAATAGCGGGATGTTTGCATTCCGCTGTTCCGATTATCTCGCGGCCCTCGCCGAGTTCGCCCCCGACATGCTTTCTGGATGTGAATCCACAGTCGCCGCGGCGGACCGCAGCCAGGGGGTCCAGCTTGACGCCGAGTCATTCGCAGCCACCCCTGCCAACTCGATCGACTACACCGTGATGGAGCGAACCAACAACGCAGCTGTTGTACCGCTCGATGTGGGCTGGAACGATGTCGGCTCATGGACCGCAATTTGGAACGTCGCGACCGGCGACGAGAGCGGGAACGTGTTGGTTGGAGACGTCGTGGCTACCGACACCAAAAACTCCTATATTCGTTCCGACAGCAGGCTTGTCACCGTCGCTGGTCTCGAAGGTGTCGTGGTAGTTGAAACCGACGATGCTGTCCTCGTGACCACGATCGCCAATGCACAATCGGTGAAGGCGATAGTCGATATGCTAAAGGAACAAGACAGGCCCGAAGCGACGCGGTCTGTTCCCCGAGACAGATAAGGATTAGGACGTGGACCTGGTCTTCGTTGCAATTGGTTTATTGGTTTCCGTAGCGGTTGCGGCCGTTCTGCTCACCAGGCAGCGAGCCCGGACCCGCCCCGACGACTACGAGGCAGGAACACCCACTCCAGCTCTGATCCCAAAACGGCAAGAGCGCCTCCTCGCCAAACTCGAACCTCTTCCCGAGATCCCCACTCTGATGGACCTGGTTCGTGAAGAGATCGCCGAAACCGGGGCAGCGACCATACCCGGCCACGAGGGCCTACCTGAGGGGGTGATCCTCAAGGTGTTTCGTCGTGACCATCTCGTCAGAGAACGGTGCACCCACGAGGGCTTTGCGTATGTCGTTGCCGAGGGTGTCGAACCAGCAGACGCCCTCGAAGCCGACGTCAGCCTGTATTGCGAGCTATGCGGACCGCTACCGGACGACGCCGGAACCGAACCTGACGAGCAAGCGTCAGGTCTCGAGGACTAGCCCCGAGTTTGCTCCGTAAATTCGCAAGCTGCGCCCGACGCAGCCAGCTACTCGGAGCGGTCGATATCGAGGACCAGTTCAATCTCCGCTTGGAGCCGGCTCATCTCGGCATATGCCTTGGCAAAGTCCTCAATCTGCTCGCTGCGCGGTGGGCACTCGAAGAAGGCAGCTTCCGCAATCTCGATCCACTGCGTAGCCACTTCGTCGATTGCTAGATCCGGGGTCGGGAGCAAGTCGGCTCGGTTGGCCCGCAGCAACACCAAGGTCTCGCCGCAGATCGACTGTGGTGAATCGGTTGCGGACAAATCTGCTTCATCGGGGATGGCATCCGAAATCCGTTCCCATGTCGCTTGCCAGTCGTCGACTGCCGGCCGATCGGCACTACACGCCGAGAAAGCGACCACGATCAGGGCCATCAGCAGGACGAGGCGGTGAGTTACGGTGCGCAAAATCATGACCAGACAAGGTTAGCCCTGACCGATCGAGTCCCCTCCATCTGAGAAACCTAGGGCAGCAGCACCGAGCTGCCGCCGGCCGCGGGAAAGTAGATGACGAGGGTCACGGCCACCGTGGCCAAGCCCAACACCAGAACCGTCGAATACAGAACGGCAAGAAGCCGATCAAATCCGTCGGGTCCTTTGTTGGTCACTCGCATACAGCGATCGTATCACCAAGCCATACCGATTCACGGTTGCTTTACAAGGGTATTGATACATCGAGAACGGAACCTCGCCGAGTAACGTGGTGCAACAACCTCATGGATTTCTGTTACACCTGCGGCAGCAAAACCGATCCCGACTGGGTCTTCTGTAGATCCTGTGGCAACGGCCTCGAAGAGACCGATGGCACAGTTGCTTCTGTCCCGGTCATTGTTCCTTCAGACTCCGACGCTCCGAAAGTCGAGCTGATCAGCCGCGGCTGGAGTGACGTTGTTGACATCGATACCGTCGAATACCCCACAGAGCTTGCCGACGACAACGACATCGCCGTGCCCCTTCCGGCGGGAGGCATCGAGATTACTGTCGATAGCATCACGGTCGTCGAAGAAGTGGCAGCCGAACCCGTCGCGACCGACCCATGGGATCACCTCCGCCCCCACGGCGAGCTTCCGCCTCTCCAGGACCGCACGACGACGGCTGCCCGGGTCAGCCAGATTGCGCTGTTGCTGGTTGCATTTGGCGCTTTGGCGGCTGCCGCGCTTCGGTTCTATCTCAACACAAAAATCGACGCCTTTGGCAATGGCAATGCAACAGCACGCTCGGTCGAAGACATCAGGCTGGTGGCCAACGTCGGGCTGTTGGTATTCGCCGGCTTGGCTGCAGTCGCCATCGCGATTCTCGTGTGGTGGTTTGTGACGGTCCGCCCCAACGCCAATTTCCAACCCGGACCGGCCGGAGTGGCGGCACTGGTCGGCACCATCACGGGCATTGCTCTGGTGGCAACGTTCTACTTCATCGAGCAGGCGACGGTGGCCGAGGCACTCGCCGCCAATAGCCTCATCGTGCTTGGGCTCGGGCTGCTGATCGCCGCCTGCCTTGCCGCGGTACGCACTGTCGGTCGTATCGATCTCAGGGAACCGGTGTGAATCCAACCGATCGACCGGTAGTGGCAGTCTTTGGAGCCTCACAAGCTTTTCCCGGCGATGGCCACTACGAAGCGGGAGTCGACTGTGGACGGCAGCTTGCCGGCGCAGGCTTTGCCGTAGCAACCGGTGGCTACGGGGGCCTTATGGAGGCTGCATGCAGGGGTGCCGCCGAGGCGGGCGGCCCCACCATCGGGGTCACCGCACCCTCGATCTTTCCGAAGCGCAGCGGCGCCAACGAATGGGTCCAGCACGAGATTGCCGCCGATGACCTGATCCACCGTATTTCGGTCCTAACCGACATCGCGGCGGGATACATCGCCATGCCGGGCAGCCTCGGCACGCTGGCCGAGTTGGTCATCGCATGGAACCTGGCGTTGGTTGCCCCGTTTTCCGACCAGTCGTTTGGCCCGATTGTGACAGTTGGCGAGACCTGGCATCAAGTGGTGCCGGATCTCACCAGAAGCTTGGGGGCGACCGACGACCTCGTCAAGACGGTCCTGACGGTCGAGGAAGCGGTTACGTATCTGACCAGCGCGTTAGCTCCGCTTCGCTGACGACGGCTCGGGCCACCGCCGCAAGCTCAGCGAAGCGCCCGTCACCACGACTAAGACCCAACTCGCACCGATCCAGAACGTCATAAAACACCTTCCAGCCGTCATGCTCGCGACGGACCGTGTCGTCCAGCCCGGCAACGGTTCGGCCTACCTCGTCCAGCCGCGAGCTCCCTTCGCTGAGATACCCAGCGGCGGCTTCAGATGAGTCGCAGCGCAACGCACGCAATGCAAAGCGCAGACTGCTCACAGTTATTGGTATCGACGAGACGAAACAACCCGAGAACGGATCAAGCATCGCTTTGAGATTCGTATTCGCATAGGCGCTGAAGAAGCGCATCCGGAGGAGGTCCCCGATGTGCTTTGACGTCTCACTCGCTTCGATCACGTCGGGAATCAGATCAGCCTTGTCATGCCGCATGATCAGCCCCGGCTCATGCACGTACGCAGGTCGGTTGGCGAGATCTCCAAGCCCCGACAAAAGGTACGCCTGGTCTTCGGCCCTTCCAACTACCGACGGTGTGAACAAACGCCATCGGCGTAACCCGTCAACCAGGATTCCGTTGGTACCACCAGTTACGTGCACTCTCTCAATGGCGGCGGTGGCACCGATCTCGAACTCAGTCGACAAGGCCTGCGGCAGACGACTGAAGAAGATGGCGTCCTCTGTGGTCACAGGAGCGCCCCTTG
>JASJHC010000080.1:0-3985 GCA_033791245.1 Acidimicrobiia bacterium
AGGTCGGCAACGTGGTTGAAATGGCTGACGACCTGCCACCAGATCAGGCCAATGACGGCCAGGACTCCCAGTGCCGGGAGGACCCGGCGCCATGGAATTGTCTTGAGGATTCCGAGTGCTGCGAAGTTGATCATTTCGACACGTCCTGTTCAAGCTCGAATGCTCCGTCTTGGATGGTCCGGATCGTGCTGTCTGACGTCTTGGTCATTTCGATATCGTGCCAGTGCTTTCCAGTCGCCGCAACCTTCTCAGCGACAATTGGAAACGACACCTCGCCACCGGCCGCGTCACTGATTGAGCCGACGGAACTGAATAGATCATCCGCTGATTCCGGGGCCGCCTCGGAGTTCGAGACCGTCAACTTGAACGTGTACCCGGTGACGTCGAAGGCGGTGCCGTCAGTTTTTTTCAGGAATATGACGATCGGGAAGGTATCGCCTCTGTGTCGTAGGATCTTTCTCTTTGTTGCCATGCTCACCCCTTTACGGTTACGTTCGGCCCATCATCGATCAATACGTCATCATCCGACTCAATGACGACGACTACCGATTCGATGACCTCGATGATCATTCGTCGTCCACGGTCACGACAAGGTCACTCGAAAGCGTGACGATGATCCCTGAATTGTCAATGACCGGGATCGGCCCTTGGTCGAGGGTCACTATTACGCTTTCGACGATCTCAGAGATTCCGCCGGCGGTGATAGCTACAAGGTGTTCCATCGCCGTTCCGGTCGTTAAGCTGGAAAGGTCCACCAGCTGTTCTCCAGTCGTGGTCATGGCAGCGTCTTAGCCCACACGGAGTCAGCGGTATCGGCGTCAGTACCTCGAGACGACACCGCCACGTCCACCCGGCTGTCGATCTGTGCCAGCGCGGCGGCCTCTGCCGAAGTGAGGCCAGACACGCCCGTGGAGACAGTCAACCCGTCAACCGGGCTTTCAAGAACGGTGATATCGCCAGCCGTGCCTGTCGCTTTCATGGGCTGGTCACTCAGGCCACCGACGATCTTCCCGCCGTAGATCCTCGTGTAACCACTCCCAGCCCAAAACTGGATCTGCCACGGAGAGTTGAGAACCATGATGATCTGCGAATAGACTCCGGGGTTGCTCGGATCTTCAATCTTCCCCTCGGGTTGGATAATGTCCCCAGACTGCAACCCGACAGGCGTAGCCGCGGCGTCCTCGATGAAGTCGTGCAGCGTTTGAGCGTCAACATCAGTTGTCGGCGATGTGATTTCCACAAGCTGTGCAACCCAATCAATTTGCAGCGGCATCGCCGTTCTCCCTACGATGTTCCGCAAGACGCACGAGACCAGCCATTTGATTTTTCAGTTGCATAGCCAGGGTGTCAACGATTTCAGTCTCGTGAGCAATGGACCTTTCCGCCGTGTCGGCTTTATCGCTCATGTGTCGGATGTTGATATTCATTTGGCCCCTCGCTACCCGCAAGGAATGATCGTTAAACTTCCCGCCTCCAATCAGCTTTGAGTAGTGCCGTTTCTTCTGGATCTCGTGAGCCCTCGCAGTTCGGAATGCGGCCAGATCCCCCCGGGCAGCACTCAGCAAAGACCTGTGCTTGTCCAGGTCCCGCTGGATGATCTGCTCCATGCCCTCGATGACGATCTCAGGCGCGAGGCGCTCAGCTACCATAAACAGTGTTCACGGTCCGGGTAGCAGACGCCGAACCACCGCCCGTCCCGATGGTAACCGCCGCCGTGAAACCCTTGATCTTGACAGCAGCGTCCGAGGTATTTCGGACCCGGACGAGTCCATAGATATCAGCGAGGTATTGCATCGAGGCCGACGCCGAACCGTCAGATTCCTTGAACTCAAACACAATCATAAAGGCCACGTCGTCCGCTGTATCTACGGCAATCGGACAGCAGTTGAGTTCGATGCTATCGCCTGTGGTCTGTGCAGCAATCGCCGGGTTAATCGTCGCGTTGTCGTTGTCGGTGATCGCTGAAATATAACTCACCGCCGTGCGCGAGTGGTTGTAGACGAGGTCCCCAACCTTGGCGCTTGCGAAAGCTCCGGCTTCGTTGATCGTGGTAGTGGTCGCTCCGGTCGCTGAAGCGATGACCACATTCGTCAGCGTAACTACACCAGTCGAGGCCACGTACGAAGAGTACCTGAGCACGTATTCAGCGGAGTCGGTGGCGTCTCTGATAACCAGAGTTCCACCAAGAGATTTGCCCGGTACATCGGCTGCGATGGTTCCATCCACGGTCAACGTAGCGTCCCCAATGATTTCGCCACCCGTCGCCGAATACTCTGCCTTGTCGATTGCCCCGCCCTCGCTCAAGAGTCGGAGGCATGTGGCGTAATCGTACTGCAACAGATTCAAAATCTGCATGGTAATTGTGGTCGGTCGCGCCCTTGCAACGCCGGTCGCATCGATCAGAGAGAAGTTGTTCTCCTCTGTCGATTTGTAGTCGGTAAGAACGACGCCCCTGGATGCAAAGAAGCTCGTTCCGGCCAACGTCCCGAACGACGACTCAGCCACTGGGACGATCACCTCAACTGTCAAGCTCGCCGCATCGAAACGGTTCCCGGCATCGATCTCTATGGCCTCGCCGTCAACGAAGGTCCCGCGGCTATTTCTCAGTAGGGCCGTGTTGGTCGTCCCTGCTGGGTTGGAAACTACGACCCCTTCGGCTCCAGACGTCACGCCGGTCACAGTCGATCCCTCGGCCACCGTCCCGGTTATGCTTGCAAAGTTGATCGCGTAATCAAGGCCGATCCATTCCTGGCCGTCGAGTCCGTCATAGTCCAGCGCGCTTCCGCGCCGCGCGGTGTACTTGTTGTACTCGTGCATCTGAGCTAGAGACGCTTGGTTGAGGTCGATTGTAACCCCGTACTCCTCGTCCGTACCATCGTCAGAAACATCAACCTGATTGTTTGCGAAGGCGTAAGTTGGGAGGGCGCTGCCGTCATACCACGTTGTCAAAGCAGGTCCCTGATCGGCCGGTGCCCCCGACGATGACGCGGCCCCGGTGTCGTCCTCATTCGAGATCGCTTCGGTACCGTTGAAATCAGTAACCGGATCACCGATCAGGTAGTAATGCAGCGTCGCCGTTGCTCCGGGGCTGTCGATCTTTGTGATGATCGCCCTGGCGTCCGACGTGTCGCCGCTGATCTCGTCTCCGACTGTCCAGTTCCCCGAGCCGCCGGCAATGGTGATCGATGCATACCCGGTCGTGTTGTTGATGTCGGCGCCCGACGAAAGGCCCGCAGACACATTACCGCCGGTCGTGGTGTTCATTCGGATGGCGCTGTACGTATGCTTCGATCCGTACTGATTCGCCTTCACCGTCAGATAGCCGAGGTCGATCGTCGGGAACGCTGCGGTCGTGTAGTCCTTGATCGGAACCGCTCGATCAACATGCCCGTCAACCCACCAGTCTTCAGCTGTAGCGTCGGAGCTTGTGACGCGCTCGCCATCCTGATAAATGAAAATATGGGTATCACTCAACAACGCGCCGCTGGTGTACGGATTACCCCACACCATCTCGCCGGTCACAGCGGCCGCGTTCTGCGGTGCGGTGTGTGCGTTGCAGGTCACATTGCCACTGGTTGAGTCAAAGCTATTCGCAGCCGCCGATGAATCCGGCCTGATCCAGAGGTAATCGTTGGTGCCTCCTGTAACGATCACATCAAGCAGGGTTCCGGCGTCGAGGTCCGCATGAGTGATGTCGAGACCGATGTCTCCTACGACAATGTTGTTGGTTGCGGCCGTCACTGGCACAACAACAATACCGGCGTTTGAATCAACCACCCGCGCCCATCCACTCGTTTTCAGGGCGCAACCCGTGAAGTTTGCGAAGTCGCCGATGATATGTTCCATCGTCTTCATGTCAACGAACCACGGCTCAATGTCCCCAGCGTCGATCTTTCCGATGGTGTACTCACCAGGAGTCTCCGCGCTGAATATCAGGCCGTCGTTTTGCTGCGTTGGGACCGTGAACAGATCCTCAGAGCCATCA
>JASJHC010000081.1:0-3461 GCA_033791245.1 Acidimicrobiia bacterium
AGGTGCCACCAGCCTGCGGTGGTTGCGGGCGTTGCTCGAAAACGGCGTGGAAGTCCATGGGCAAATCGTGTTGTGCCCCGGGGTGAACTCGGGAGCAGTCCTAGAACGCACCTGCGCCGAGATCATCACCACCTATCCCGGGTTGGCCTCGGTTGGGATCGTTCCGCTTGGGCTTTCCAAGCATGGCCGCGAAACGACTTTGGTCACGCACACTGCCGAGGCTGCTGCCGCCGATATTGAGATCGTTCGGTTCTGGCAGGAGAAAGCATTCGATGCCCTCGGGCGACGGATGTTCTTTGCGTCTGACGAGCTGTACCTGGTTGCCGGCGCTCCGATTCCCGCGGCCACCGAATATGAAGGCTTCGACCAGCACGAAAATGGCATCGGGATGATCCGCAGTTTCTATGACGAACTGGATCAGGTTGAGGCAGGGCTCCGCGCCAGCTTTCCCACTATGACGGGCAACTGGAGTACGATCCCCGCCGCACCCGCTGCTGGCTATCGCGAAACCCGACCACAAACTCGTGGCAACGGCAGCGAAGCTGAGGGACCGGTTGTCATCGTCACCGGTGACTACGGTGCGAGAGTGTTTACAAACGTCCTGGATCGTCTCGAGGCGTTGACCGGAACCCAACTGAGGGTCTTACCGGTCGCAAATGAATTCTTTGGAGGAAATGTGGCTGTGGCCGGACTCATGGTTGGTAGTGATATTCGTACGGCAATCGCCGCCGATCGGCTTCCTGCACGCCGTTATCTCGTCCCCAACACCGCGGTGCCGGGTGGTCGCTTTCTTGATGACATGGATATCGCAGCAGTCGCCACGGTTACCAGCGTGCCTATTGACGTTGTTGACCCCACTGTGGCGGGTCTCATGGAAGGGGCGTCGGTATGAGCAGACTCCCGGTAGTCACCGTTCTCGGCCGTCCCAATGTTGGCAAGTCAACGCTGGTCAATCGGATTCTGCAGCGCAAGGCTGCCGTTGTCGACGAACAGCCTGGAGTGACCAGAGATCGGCGTGAGTTCACTGCAGAGTGGCAGGGCAACCGATTCCTGTTGATCGACACCGGTGGGTGGGAGCTGAGCCCCGACGCAGAGCTGACAATGAATATCCGCGAGCAGGCCGAGGTGGCCGTTGGCGGCGCTGACCTTGTCGTCTTTGTCGCCGATGCGACTTCTGACGTCGTTGACGATGACCAAGGTGTAGCTCGACTGCTACTGCGCAGCGGGGTCCCTTTCATCTTCGTAGCCAACAAGGTCGACGGTCCGCGTCACGAAGAGCAACTGGACGAAATGTGGTCGCTTGGTCTCGGCGCACCGATGCCGGTCAGTGCACAGCATGGCCGTGGTACCGGAGACTTCCTCGACGCACTTGTCGACAAGCTGCCGATTCTCGAGGGGGAAGAGGAGTCGCCGGGGATGGCCCGCCTTGCCATCATCGGTCGACCCAACGTTGGAAAATCGACGCTGCTCAATCAATTGGCAGGCGACGATCGTGTGTTGGTCTCCGAGGTTCCGGGGACAACCCGGGATCCGATCAACCTGCTAGTCGAGCTCGATGGCGAATTGTTCGAGATCATCGACACTGCAGGGATCAAGCGTGCCACCAAGATCAAGGACGATGTTGAGTACTACGCCACGCTGCGCGCTCGCGAGGTGCTGAAGAAGGCAGATGTTGTCTTGTTCATAGTTGATGGGACTCGTGGTGCCACCCACCAAGAGCAGCGTCTTGCCGAGGAGATCCGTGATGCCGGGGTTGGTCTGATCGTCCTCCTGAACAAGTGGGACATCGTCTCAGATGAGGAGCGTTTGGAGACCGAAGACTCTGTTGCCGATCGTCTCGGGTTCGTCGCTTGGGCACCAGTGCTACGGATGGCGGCCAAGACTGGAAGTCGGCTGCATCGCCTGCCTGCCGCGGTGCGCGCCGTTTTAGACAATCGTCGCCGGCGTATCCCGACGCCTGAACTGAATCGGCTCATCAGGCAGTGGCAGGAATTGCACCCACCCCCGGTGAAGAAGAACAAGAGGCCGCGCATCATCTATGCGGTGCAGACCAGCACCGAGCCGCCGAACATCGTTTTGTTCATCAGAGGCGGCGATATCGGGGTGGATTACCTACGATATCTAGAGAACCGCCTGCGTGAGCAGTACGACTTTATGGGCACCCCGATTCGGTTGACCGCCCGCCGTCGACATCAGCGGAGAGAGCAGTGAGTGAACCCGGTCCCTTCGAGCGATTCCGCCAAGCTGCGGATGATGCTCGGCGCGGGGGTCCGGAGCGCCATCACGACAAGTTGAAGACTCAGGGCAAGTTGTTTGTTCGTGATCGGGTAGCGATGCTCCTCGACTCCGGAAGTTTTGTGGAGGATGGGTTGCTGGCCAACGCAGTCACTCCCGAACATGGTGCGGATGGCGTAGTGACCGGTAGGGGTACCGTCGATGGGCGGCCCGTTGCTGTCATCGCCAACGATCCGACCGTGAAGGCGGGCAGCTGGGGAAGGCTCACTGTTGAAAAGATGATCCGCACCCTGGAGTACGCCTACGACGAGATGCTTCCGGTGTTCTATCTGATTGACTCTGCGGGCGCCCGTATCACCGATCAGATTGACCTGTTTCCTGGTCGGCGTGGGGCGGGGAAGATCTTCTACAACCAGGTGCGTTTGTCGGGTCGGGTTCCGCAGATCTGCTGTCTGTTTGGGCCATCGGCGGCCGGTGGCGCCTACATACCTTCATTCTGCGATGTCGTGGTCATGGTTGAAGGGAACGCTTCGATGTATCTCGGCTCACCCCGGATGGCCGAGATGGTGATCGGTGAAAAGACGACCCTCGAAGACCTTGGGGGAGCGCGGATGCACTGCACCACCTCTGGTTGCGGCGATGTCTTGGTCCAGTCCGATGCAGAGGCCATCGACTGGGCCCGGTTCTACTTCTCATATATGCCGGACAGTTTCCGATCGCTGCCGGCGCGCTACGAAGGTTCCGATCCCGATCCGCAGCTGCAGCCGGACCAGGTGCTTCCTGAGGAACCGTCGGCCGTGTACGACATGATGGATTTCCTCGGCAGCATCTTGGATGAAGGTAGCTTGCTCCAGATCAAGGAATTGTTTGCCCCTGAGGTGATCACCGCCTTGGCCCGGATTGATGGGCAGGCGGTAGGCATCGTCGCTTCGCAACCGGCGCACCTTGGCGGTGTGTTGTTCGTGGACTCGGCCGACAAGGCGGCCCGTTTCATTTGGCTGTGCGATGCCTTCAACATCCCGTTGTTGTTCTTTGCCGACGTGCCGGGTTTCATGATCGGAACCGATGTTGAGCAGCAGGGGATCATCCGCGCCGGAGCGAAGATGCTCACCGCCATTGCGGAGGCAACGGTGCCCCGGCTCTCGATCATCGTACGCAAAGCTTACGGCGCAGGCCTCTATGCCTTTTCCGGACCCGGCTTCCGCCCCGATGCGACGTTGGCGCTG
>JASJHC010000082.1:0-3749 GCA_033791245.1 Acidimicrobiia bacterium
GGTCGGCTACATGCCTATCCTTTGGCGTCCTTGGTGTGCCCCCGTAGCTCAGGGGACAGAGCAGGAGCCTTCTAAGCTCTTGGTCGAGGGTTCGAATCCTTCCGGGGGCGCAGCGTGCCGGTTTTGCTGGCACGTGCGTGCCGGCTTAGCCGGTACGAGCAACGGAGAAATCCGTTTCATGGTGGTCGTAGCTCAGTTAGGCAGAGCACCTGGTTGTGGTCCAGGAAGTCGCGGGTTCAAATCCCGTCGGCCACCCCATCCGCTGCAGCGGCACCGTCCCAAAACGGGGTGGTGCGGCTCGGCTTTTGTTAACGAGTCTGAGGAGTCTTCGTGCAAACCGATATCAAAGACGCAGGTCCGTTCGAACGGATCCTCACCATCAAACTTGAAGAGGCGGATCTCGAGTCCGCCAAGAACGCGGCAGCCCGCAAGATGTCGAAGTCGATGAAGATCAAGGGTTTTCGGCCCGGCAAAGCACCTCGCTCGATCGTTGAGCGCATGGTTGGCGAAGCGACGCTCCGCTCCGAGGCAATTGAGGAGGCTCTTCCCGACCTCGTCGGACCTGCCATTGAAGAAGCCGAGCTGGAGCCAGCGACCACCCCCCGCGTCGAAGAAGTCCGTGATGCCGAGGGCGGCGGTGTTGATGTCGACATCAAGGTAACGCTCTGGCCATTGCTTGATGCGGTTCCCGACTTCACCGGACGCCAGGTCGAGATCGATTCACCCGCAGTCAAGGATGAAGAGATCGACGAACAGATCGATCGGCTCCGCGATCAGTACGCCGAACTCGAAGATGTTGAGCGGCCCGCTGCCGACGGTGATTTTGTCATGATCAACATTTCCGCCTCGATCGACGGGGTTGAGATTCCAGAAGCGACCGCTGAGGACCTGCTCTATGAGGTTGCTTCCTCATCGTTCATCCCCGGACTCGACGATCTGCTGGGCGGTTCATCGACCGGCGATATCCGTGAGGGCCCCGGCACGCTTCCCCCCGGATTCGGTCAGGATGAACCGCGTGAAGCGGCATTGAAAGTCCTGGTCAAAGGTGTTCGGGCCAAGAAACTCCCCGAGGTCACCGACGAGTGGGTCTCAGACGTTTCGGAGTTCGACTCGGTAGCCGACCTCACCGATCGCATCAAGACAAACCTCACCGTCATGAAGCTTGACGGGGCCGACAACGCCTTCCGCAGCAAGCTCATCGAGGATCTAGGCGGCGAGCTATCCCTGGAAGTTCCTGAGGCGTTGATTGACGCCGAGATGGAAGCCGCGTTCCACAACCTTGCGCACACCCTGGAGCAACAGGGACTGGACTTTGGCAACTATCTGCGCATCGTCGGCCAGACTGAACAGGACTTTCTCGAAGAGATGAAGGGCCGTTCTGAGCGAACCCTCAAGACTCGAATCCTGCTCGACAGCATTGTTGCTATCGAGGGCATCGAACTTGCCGACGGGGACTTGGACGAAGCCATTGCGGCAATGGCAACAGAAGTGGACCAGGACGCAGCATCCCTGAAAGAGGCTTTAGAGACAAGTGGTCGGGTAGAGGTGCTGACCGGTGATATCCTTCGCCGTAAGGCTCTCGATCGAATCGTTGCTTCGGCAGTAGCGGTTGACGACGAGGGTCAACACATTGACTTAAGGCCACCTGAGGTAGCCGACGATATAGAAGAGGCGGACCCATCTGGCGATGAGTCCGTTGCGGAAGAGGTTTAGGAGAAACATGAGCTATTTGGTGCCGACCGTCGTAGAGAACACGCCCCGTGGGGAGCGTGCCTCCGACATCTACAGCCGCCTACTCAAAGACCGCATCGTGTTTCTAGGTACGCCTATTGACGATGGTGTCGCCAACGTCATCATGGCTCAGCTGCTGCACCTTGAGGGAGAAGACCCCGACAAGGACATCATGCTGTACATCAACTCGCCGGGTGGTTCCACCTATGCGTTGATGGCGATCTACGACACGATGCAGTTCGTCAAGCCCGACGTGTCCACCTACTGCATGGGCCTAGCTGCATCAGCGGCCGCGGTCCTGCTTGCGGGTGGCGCTCACGGTAAGCGTTATGCGTTGCCCCACTCCAGGGTCATGTTGCACCAGCCACATATCTCTGGTCTGGCCGGGCAGGCAACTGATATTGAGATTCATGCCCGCGAGATTCTGAAGACTCGCGAAGAGATCAACGAAATTCTTGTCGATCATTCCAGCCAAAATATGGAGCGGGTGTCCGATGACACCGAGCGTGACTATTGGATGAGTGCCGTCGAAGCAAAAGAGTACGGTGTCATTGACGAGGTGCTCTCGCGGCGTACGCTAGAGGCTGTCGACGGGTAGGGAAGAGAGAACGACTTGGCTAAATACGAAGGCGGCGAGCTTCTCAAGTGCAGCTTCTGCGGCAAATCGCAGAAGCAGGTGCGCAAGCTTATAGCTGGTCCAGGTGTATACATCTGCGACGAGTGCGTTGAGCTATGCAACGAGATCATCGAAGAAGAACTGGCTGACACCGAAGAGGTCAGCTTCGCCGAGCTTCCAAAGCCAAGCGAGATCTACGAATTCCTCGACGGTTATGTGGTTGGACAGGAAAAAGCCAAGCGCGTCCTGTCGGTGGCGGTCTACAACCACTACAAGCGTGTCCGTGCCGGACTAAAGGCCAAGGACGAGGACGTCGAACTCGAGAAGTCGAACATCCTTATGGTTGGCCCGACCGGTGTTGGCAAGACGCTTCTTGCTCAAACGCTGGCACGCCGTCTCAACGTCCCGTTTGCCATCGCCGATGCGACCGCACTCACCGAAGCCGGTTACGTCGGTGAAGACGTCGAGAACATTCTTCTCAAGCTGATCCAGGCCGCTGACTTTGACATCAAGCGGGCCGAGACTGGCATCATCTACCTCGACGAGATCGACAAGATCGCCCGCAAAGCCGAGAACCCTTCAATCACCCGCGATGTCTCGGGTGAAGGTGTGCAACAGGCGCTGCTCAAGATCCTCGAAGGCACAGTTGCTTCTGTGCCGCCACAAGGCGGTCGCAAACACCCTCATCAAGAATTCCTCCAGATTGACACCACCAACATGCTCTTTGTCTGTGGTGGTGCATTCGCCGGACTCGAAGAGGTCATTCGCAAGCGGGTCGGCAAGAACTCCGTTGGCTTCGGTGCCGAGGTTCGTTCGCTGGACAAGCGCTCCGATACCGAGATCTTCAAGGAGGTAATGCCCGAGGACCTCATCGGATACGGCCTGATTCCCGAATTCATCGGACGTCTGCCCGTCGTAACGACAGTGGATAGTCTCGACCTCGAATCCTTGGTTCGAGTCCTTCAGGAGCCACGCAATGCTCTCATCAAGCAGTACACCAAGTTCTTTGAAATGGATGGTGTCGAGCTTGTCGTAACTGATGCCGCGCTTGGCGCTATCGCTGAGCAAGCCCTCGCCCGGGGGACCGGAGCTCGTGGACTGCGTGCCATCATGGAGGAAGTACTCCTCGACACGATGTATGAGCTCCCGTCTCGTACCGACATCGCCCGCGTCGTTATCGATGAAGACGTGGTGCGGGACAAGGTCAACCCCGCTCTGATCCCAGTTCAAGATCTGGGTTCCTCCGAGGCGCAGGAACGCTCAGCGTAGGTTTCGCTCGAATCAGGATTCGAGCGAGTTCTCTCGACGCCCCCTCTGGGGGCGTCGTTCGTATTGGTGCGGGCTCTCGCTCGCGCTCTTGCCGGTCGGTCAGGCGGAGCCTTCCCGACCCGGGATCGAGGGG
>JASJHC010000083.1:0-5015 GCA_033791245.1 Acidimicrobiia bacterium
AATAGACACTCGTGGTCGATACGTTGATGCCGGCTCGGGCTAGAACGGCCTTAACTTCCTGGGCCGAATGACCGGCGACGCTGAAGGTAACAATGCCACCCTGTACCGCACCCTTGTCGTGGACAGAAACGGCAGGTAACGCGGCTAGCTGGGTACGCAGCGATGCGGCCAGCCCGGCGAGGCGATCCCAGGTGCGAGCCAGCCCCAAGCTGGTTGCGTAGTCACAAGCCGCTCCCAGCCCGAGTCGCAACGCCGGACTCGATTCCCATGTCTCGAACCGCTTTGCATCACGACGCACCTCGTAGCGGTCGAGGGCGACCCATTTCGCCGAATGCAAGTCCAGTGAGGGCGGGTCAAGATCCTCGATAAGTGTGTCCCGGACATACAGAAACCCAACACCACGCGGCCCGCGCAGGAACTTGCGACTCGTTGCCGACAGCAAGTCACACCCGATCTCATCCACGTCTATCGGTAGCTGCCCGACCGACTGGCAAGCATCGAGCAGGTAGGTGACACCAGCGTCACGGGCAACCCGACCAACCGCCACTGCCGGATTGACCAGGCCGGTATTGGTCGGAACATGGTTCATCGATATCAGCTTGGTGCGGTCGTCAACCATGGCAGCCAACACATCCACATCGACCTCGCCGGTCGGCGTATCCGGCACCACCTCGATGTGAGCCCCGGTGCGCTCCGCCACCTGCAGGTAGGCAATGAAGTTGGCAGCGTATTCAGTTGTGGTGGTGAGAATACGATCCCCCGGCACAAACTGCAGCGAGTAGAACGCCATGTCCCAGGCCCGCGTGGCGTTGTCGACCAAAGCGATCTCGTCTTCGTTGGCGCCGATGACTCCTGCCACCGAGCGATAGACACCGGCTATCTCTTCACTACGCCGTTCCGCTAGCTCGTAGCCGCCGACCCGAGCTTCCTCTTCCAGATACCCGACAACGGTGTCGACGACTTGCCCGGCGGGCAGCGAGGCCCCGGCATTGTTGAGATGGGTGACGTGGGCGCAGCCCGGTGTCTCCGCTCGAATCCGTTCGATATCAAGGTGCGCCATCGATCAGCCTTCCTTCCATGCCGCCTGCCACAGCAACCACGACGCCCGACAGATGGCCTGACAGCTCATCTGAAGCGAGCACCACGACCTGCGCCGCGACGTCCTCGGGCCGCGCCATCTTCTTGAGGGCCATGGTGGCTGTTGCCCTGGCAAAGTGGTCGTCGCTGAGTCCACGTGCCTGTACGGCAGGTGTAAGAGTCCAGCCCGGCGCAACAACGTTGACTCGAACACCCGGCCCGATCCGAGCCGCTTCGTTCTTTGCGCTCATAACGAGGCCACTGAGAATCGCTCCCTTGGCCGCGGCATAGTCGGCGTGGCCGGCCTCGCCAAAGGTTCCTGCCGTCGATGCGATCATCACCAGCGATCCAACACCGCTGGCTGCGGCATGCTTGAGGAATCCCCTGGCCGTTAGGAAAGTCGAGGTGAGGTTGCTGGACAGAGTCTCGGTCCACCTCTCCAGGGAAACTTCCCATACCGATTGGTCGTCCTCTGGGTACTTGCCAGCGTTGGCGACACACACATCGAGCCTTCCCAGGCCAGCCACCGCCTGTGGCACCAATGCATCGGCTTCCGCCTCGTTCCGCAGATCGGCCGCAATGGCGACTCCCCCCACCTCTTCGGCAAGCTTCTCGGCCGCTTGTCGCGATGTGTTGTAGTGGACGGCGACCTTGGCGCCCTCTGCTGCGAAAAGGCGCACGATGGCACTGCCAATGCCACCTGCTCCTCCAGTCACCAAGACGCCCTTGCCGGCAAGGCCAGTATCCATTGTCACTCCTATCCGAAGCTGAGCAGGGCGATCCCCGCCACCACACCTATCGCCGCAACAACACGTCGCTGTCGTCCACCTTCCCCAAGCCGTACCGTACCCAACCAAGCGCCCAGGATGACAGACGTCTCCCTGACCGCAGACACCGGACCGACCGGAGCCAGCAGCGCTGCGCTCAGGACAAGTGCGTAGGCGACCACCGAGGCTGCCCCGGCGACCGCCATCGCTACCCAGTCACGGCGCAGGGCATCGAAAGCCGCCCTCCCTCTCACCCACAAGACCAACGGAGTCGCCATGGCCGCATTGACCACGTAGACGGCAGCTGAGTAGGTCAGCCCGTCGTCGATACGTCGGGCTCCGGCGGCGTCAATGACCGAGTAGGTGGCGATGATGAGTCCGGTGAGAAGTGCGAACTCGATACCAGGAACACTGCTCGGCTTGCCAACCATCGACAGCAGGCTCACCACGATCAATCCAAGGGCAACTGTGGCCCACACTCCCAACGTTTCTCCAAGGAACACCAGGCCGAGCAGCGCCGCCACCGCAGGGGCAGTACCCCTGGCCACTGGGTAGGCCAAGGAGAATTCCACCCTGTCATAAGCGGCAGCCAACGCAAACACGTATGCGGTCAGCATCACACCGGAGGCCAAAAGATATGGATAGGTGACCGGGTCAATCCCCCGAATCAACACCACTGGGAGAAACAACAATGCCCCGGTGGTCACAACGCCCCACATCGCCAGCAACCGGTCGGTGCTGGTCTTCACCCAGTAGTTCCATCCAGCGTGGAGAAAGGCTGAGCCGAGGGCGAGCAGAAGCGCATCGAGGGGCATCCGGTTCAAGCTACCAGCACGGCTGCCTCCCGAAAGCCGTAGACAGGGATCCAAGTAGAATGAAGCGAAGGGACGGTTCTCAGGTGAAACGGAGCTGACGAGAATGTTCGGCGTATTTGTCTTCTTGGCTGTCTTTGGTTGGCTCTTTGTCGGGGTGTTCTTGTTCTCGGCGGCCGACTTCGACACCGGTTTGGACATCGATGCGGACCTCGACGGCGACATCGACATGGACACGGATCTGGAGAGTCACGCCGATCTCTCCAACTCGGCGGCCCACCTACTAGGAGCGCTCTTTTCCTTCCGGTCGCTGGTGTTCTTTGCAGCCTTCTTCGGCCTGACCGGTGTTCTGCTGACCTGGTTGGACACCAACATCGTTGTGACGATCCTCATCGCGGTTGGACTCGGGTTCTTCGCCGCATTCATCAACGTGAAGCTCATGGACTATCTGAAACGCACCAGCGTCAGCAGCCAACTAACCGACAGCACGATCGCAGGGAACACTGCCAATGTCGTCGTTCCCGTTGGACCAGGGCACAAGGGCAAGGTTGCGGTAGACGTCAACGGACAGCGCATCTACCTCGTTGCCACGCCTTATAACGAACGTCATCAGGATGAGTTTGCAGTTGGTGACAGCGTTGTCGTCGTCGAAGTCAAGAACGGGGCAGCGCTGATTACCCACATGGACAAGTTTTAAGAAACGGGCAATTGCCCGAAATAGCAAGGAGTAGGGATGGAGCTTCTCATCACCGTTGCCGGTCTGTTAGTTCTGGCAATCGTCGTCGTTGTATTGGCGGTCAAGTCGTTCATTGTGATCTGCCCCCCAAACCAGATAGCGGTGATCACCGGACGCGCCCGTGAGATGCCCGATGGGACCAGCATCGGATACCGCGTCCTGCGTGGTGGACGCACGCTGCGGTGGCCGGTCATAGAGAAGGTCCAATACATGGACCTGAACACCATCGCCATCGAAGTTTCGGTTCAGAACGCCTACTCCAAGGGAGCGATACCGCTCAACGTCCAAGGCATCGCCAATGTGAAGCTCTCCAGCCGGGAAGGCCTTCTGGAGAATTCAATGGAACGGTTCTTGGGCCGGCCCGCCGAATACATCCCCAAACTGGCCAAGGAGACGCTCGAGGCCAACCTGCGTGGTGTGCTCGCCACCCTTACCCCGGAGGAAGTCAACGAAGACCGTCTCAAGTTTGCCCAGACGCTCATTGACGAAGCCGACGACGATATCAAGACACTCGGCCTGGAACTGGATGTTCTCAAGATCCAGAACGTGACCGACGAGGTTGGCTATCTCGATTCGGTTGGTCGACGCCAGACAGCTGCAGTGCTCAAGGAAGCTCGGATCGCCGAGGCACTTCGTCAAACCGAAGCAGAGGAGGCTGAGGCCGATGCCCGCAAGCGAACCGAGATTGCACGCGTGCAGGCAAACCTCGCCGTTGTTGAACGGCAGAACGAGCTCCGCGTCCGCACTGCGGAGCTAGAGAAGATCGCAACGGCGAAGGAAGCTGAAGCGAGTGTCGAAGGCGACCGAGCGCGGGTAGTCGCCGAGCAAGAGCTGGAATTGGCTCGCATCCAGTTGCAACAGAACCGTCTTGAAGCCGACGTCATCGCCCCCGCCCGGGCCAAGCGTGAAGCCATGGAGCTGGAGGCAAAGGGCGCCGCCGCCTCCATCATCGAGGATGGTCAGGCGCAGATCGAAGTCTTCCAACGTCTTGTCGAGCAGTACAACAACGCCGGGGACGACGCCGAGCAGATCTTTGTGCTCAACATGCTGCCCGACATCATCGACAAGATCGTCAGCACCGTTAGGTCGGTGAATATCGACAAGGTTTCGGTGATCGACGGTGGCAATGGCAGCCAGCAGATTCCAGGGCTACTAAGTCAGCTACCAGGTTCAGTCATCAGGCTGACCGAACAGATCGAAAACGCCACCGGCGTCAACATCCTGTCGGGGCTGGGTGCTCGCACCGAATCCGCAGAAACACCGGCAGCAGAATAGCTCAGCCGGAGCAAGCATCGTCAAGGTTCGCCCACATCGTTCCGTCGAGAGTGCGTCGTAAGCACCCACCGTCGGGAAGTGGGTAGCTGCGGCGTAACCTGGTCACATGGCGCAAAAAGTTGTCATCATCGGAGGCGGTTTTGCGGGGTTGACCACGGCGCAAAGGCTGAAACGCGCCGATGTTGAGATCACGCTCATCGATCGAACCAACCACCACCTCTTCCAGCCGCTGCTATACCAAGTGGCGACCGGCGGACTGTCGCCTGCCGACATCGCCACCCCGATCCGCTACATCCTGAGGCGCCAGAAGAATGTGCGGGTGATTGAGGACACTGTCATTGCGATAGA
>JASJHC010000084.1:0-2775 GCA_033791245.1 Acidimicrobiia bacterium
CCACGCCGCCAACCGTTCGTAGCCGGCTGCATCCGTTGGAAACGACTCGACCCCCAACACGCCACCGTTGCTATCAACTGCCGCAGCGACATGCACATCGGCATGCGTATCCACACCGCCAACCACTCCAGATACCATTGACATGGCTGCCCCTTTCTCTCGCTTTGGGCAAAGGGGTGGCACACGCCACCGGGACGGCGGACCGAGACCAACCGAGCTGCCGCTAACAGCTCAACCGGACCCTCACCGCCCAACCGGGGCGTGCAACACCAACCACATCATCCCTCCCAGCCGGATATGGGCGGCGGTGAGAACGCTCTGATAGGTTGCAGTACTAGCGAGGGAGCAGATGAACCAGTCGAGCGAAATCGAAGCAGTGGTGCGCAGGTTCCTTGCCGCGCGAGTCGCCGTCGATGTTGAGGCGATGCGGAACCTTCATTCGCGATCTGACTATGTGCGACTAATCGGGAGCGACACTGACGAATGGAGTCAGGGATACGACGCAGCGGTTGAAGTCTGGGCAGCACAGGGGAACGAGTTTCTCGAGATCGCTGACACGAAGCTTCTTCGCATCGAAGCATTCGAGAACGGCGAAACTGGATGGGCGGCGGTGGAACAGGAACGCACCCTTGCCACGGGACAAGTGTTCACCTTCCGTATCACGATGGTTCTCGCCCTCGAGGATTCGGTGTGGAAGGTCGTCCAACTGCACTTCTCAATACCGGTGTCGGACGAAGAGATCCTCAACGTCGAGCTCACGCGAACTCTGTCAGACTTGCTCACCTCGATCGACAGTGGACCGGACCTGCTGGCCCTGGGCACAGCTGCCTTGGGAACCGCAACCATCCTCTTCACGGACCTTGTGGATTCGACATCGCTATCGCAGAAGTTGGGTGACCGGGCATGGTCGGATCTCATCGCATCACACTTCCAGGTGGTTCGAGAGATCGTAGAGCGAGAGGGCGGGACCGTCGTCAAGACGATCGGCGATGGCGGGATGTACGCCTTCGCCTCCGCGACGTCAGCCCTTGCTGCTGCAGTCGGTATCCAGCGGGCGGTCGCTGACTCGACCGAGGATCGTCTGAGGTTGCGTGTGGGAATACACACGGGAGATGTCATCCAGAACAACGACGACTACATCGGCTTGGCCGTCAACAAGGCAGCCCGTGTAGCGGCAGCAGCTCAAGGTGATCAAACACTCGTGTCATCGACCACGATGGACATGGTCAACACGAACGCCTACGCATTCGGTGACCCGATCACCGCCGAACTGAAAGGACTCGAGGGGACACACATACTGTGGCCGCTCCAGTGGGAACAAACCAACGAGCCTGGATCAAACCGCAGCCGCCCATAGCGGCGGTGGTTTCAAGGGGTCATTGCATCGCTTCGGCGAGTTTGTCTGATGGTGTCATTCCGCCGAGGGTTTGTCTAGGTCGAGTGTTGAGGCTGTAAGCAGCCTGATCAAGATCTTCTTGGGTGTGGATAGATAGGTCGGTGCCTTTGGGGAAGTACTGACGCAGCAGCCCGTTGGTGTTCTCGTTCGAGCCCCGCTGCCACGGAGACTTCGGGTCACAGAAGAACACCTGGACACCGGTATCAATCGTGAACGTGGCGTGTTGGGCCATCTCTGTGCCCTGGTCCCACGTCAACGACTTCCACAGATGCTCGGGGAGCTTCTTGACCGTGTCGGTGAGAGCAACCCTGACACTCTCAGCTGTGTTGTCTGGTACCCGGAACAGCATCACATACCTGGAGTGTCGTTCCACCAACGTCCCGATCGAGGTTTTGCGTTTCCCCATGATCAAGTCGCCCTCCCAATGCCCAGGCACTGCACGATCCTCAACTTCGGCGGGACGTTCTGAGATCATGACCATGTCACGGATCTGGCCCTTCGTGGACCCCGGACGGCCCTGAGGACGCCGCCGTGCCCTCCCCGTGCGTAACGCCTGCCACAGCTCCTTTCGCAGAGCACCACGGCCCTGAACGTAGAGTGATTGGTAGATCGTTTCGTGTGACATCTGCATCTCCTCATCGTCAGGATATTCAGACTCGAGCCACAGCGAAATCTGGGCCGGTGACCACCACAACGCAAGCTTCTCCTCAACAGTCTCCCGTAATCGTGGACATTCTTCGAGCTTCATCGCCTTCGGCCGTTTCGCCCGTCTCCGTGACGCCCGATGCGCCTCCACTGCCCGATACCGGTCACAACCCCCGTTGATCCTGACTTCGCGAGACACCGTCGAGGACGACCGGCCAAGACGCTCAGCGACCGACCGCAACGACTCACCCATAGCAATCCCACGTGAGATCTCCTCACGCTCATCAAGAGACAACCGCAACGAGCACCACTCAGCAGGAGGGACAGGACGCCGCCAGCCAGAAGACAACAACCGTGTCCTGATCGTCGCCGGAGCCCGATCCAACGCCCTCGCTATAGACCGCTGAGACTCCCCAGCCTCCCACCGATCCCACAACTCGCTCCGCTCAACATCCGACATTCGAACCATCGTGCACCTCCATCGAGACAAGTCTCATCGAAGATGATGCAACGACCACCTGAATTCAAAGCCGACATGGGCGGGTGGTCGTCGCTATGCCCATCTGTTCGGCTTTGGAACAGATGGCTGGTCGCGGACTGTCCGACGGCCCGCTTGGTTCGGTACACTGGGATCTCGCGATGAGGAGGCAACGATTCTTCAATCGTACGTCCTGATCCAGACCGCCACTGGTCGAGCAACGGATGCTGCCGGAGTTATCCGTGGCGAGTCCGGC
>JASJHC010000085.1:0-6824 GCA_033791245.1 Acidimicrobiia bacterium
AGTACTGCTAACCCGGCGCCTGGAGACTGATTAGTTTGGTGCCGGAGGCGGGGGTCGAACCCGCACGGGATTACTCCCAGGGGATTTTAAGTCGTCAGAATGGCGATTCGCTAACTCTATTCTTCAGAATACTTACGCGACTATCTTCATGAAACGATTCAACTTGACGTTGTGATTGATTGTCACCGGTTGTTGGCGTTTGTCACAGGTTCTTACAGGGTACTGCACCACCAGTGCACCATCGCGAGTCTCAAAAGGAGGGATAAAACACCTAAGAGAGTTTTCGATTAATAGTGGTCGATGCTGACAATGTGGATTGTTGTGAAGAAATGCCCCATGGGTATCCCCCAGCGACCCTGCGGAAAATATACCTGGAATTGGATTTGAGGGTGTTGTCCACCAAGCTGAGCTACGGGCGCATGATGCCGACAACCTCACCTTTGTTAACTTCATTTTCCACGGTTGCAGGGGAGCTGACGATCGGATGCCATCAGATTACGGCGACTCGCCGCAGCCGACGGCCACGAGCAACTCCGGACCCCCCCGTCCTCGTCGAGGATACAAATCTGACTGTGCTCAGCGTGAAGGTCGATGCCAAAATACTCCATGCTGGTCTCCTTAATCTTGGGCCTCGAGCCCGCGATAGATTTGGCGAGCATTGTGCTACGCCGTTTTAGGAGACCGGCCTACTCATCCCATCTGGCACCTTTAGAATCTTAGAAAGTCCAAGCTGCTACTGCCGGTCGTCCATCTTCCCAAGTTTCTAAAGCCCGGCACCGATAGGCATGGCACCCACGGGCACCTATTGACAGACGTGAGCCCCGGTTGACAGATGGATCGACTGTGTCAGCGTGGAGCCGTCGCCCGTGAAGACCACCAGGATCTCGGAAACTGCGTACTTTTCCCGTTCGGACCACGTCTTCAAGGTGAAATCACAGAGCTCAATAGCTGCCCCTGCGTCGTCTACGGAGAGTCCGAGCACGAGGGTCTCGCCCTGAAGCGATACGTGCTCGAGAGCGTTTTCGTATTTCCGAGGTTCAGGGCTGGGCTCGCGCATCGCGTGCATGAACCACTCGCGGTAGGCCGGGACAGCAGCCTGCGTTCGCGCGCGTTCCCCTTCCTCGCGCCGTTTCTCGATGACCGCCTCATCCGCGGCGATCCGCCGCTGTTCCCTGATCTCCTCCTGGCGGTTCTGCAACTCAGACGGACCGCAACCCCCCACGAGAACGAAAGCCGGGACTGCGATCAGCAGGACGAGAAATGCCCTTTTCACGCCACCGTCCCCCTTCTCGACAGGCATCGAAAACGCTGTGGGAATGCTACCACGGGACATCGTCTCGTTTTCGTCAACGATGTGAGGTCATAGGCAAAGGTGCCACTGATCACGAAACCACTACGGTGCCACGTACCCCATTGACGCATTATTGCGAGCCGCCGGCTGAGGTCCTCCGATCGAGGGATGCGGGACAATTGCGGAACCGGTGTTCATAACAATGGTGAACGTGGCACCAATGTGATCACGGCTGGGGCGCAGTCGTCAATCTAGGGTGCCACAATCTAGGGTGCCACACTTCGCATTGCCTCGTTGTAACGATTGGGCGCCCGTGCGAAAGCAACAATGCGTTAATGCGAAGTGTGGCACCCATTTCAATGCAACAATGCGGAACGTGGAACCCATCGAGTGATTGCGAAGGGTGGCACCCTTGGCACACTTGGCATCCAAAGGCCACACCACTGTGTCCATTTGCCCCGAAGCAACCGCCACGGCCGATTCCGGCAAGCTGCCAGCCTGGCAGGCTTCTTGCGATTACAGGGAGTCAGGAGTCGCTTGAACAAGCAGAGATTGAGATGAGAGTTCGACCCTATCCATGGTGGCGAGACGCCGATCTATCGCCAAACGGAGACAACTGCCGCGCCGTGTGGCGGGGATCTCTGAAGGCGTGAAACGGAGGTGAGGTTCAGTCAAATAGTCGCGACACGAAGCGCACACGTCTCGAACCTCGAAACCCAATGAGAAGAGGAGGAACTTCGAAATGTCTGACATCACGAGCAAGCGGAATCTGACCACTGGAGGCCCACTGGTCCTATCGGTGGTCGTCGGCCTCGCTGTATTAATGGCAGCGGGATCGGCTCATGCGGTCAAAGCCTATCCGTTTCCATTTACGATCTATCAACCCAACGGCACACCATTCATGGTCAAGATGGTCGGTGACGAACGAATCGTCTTTTATGAAACGGAGGACGGCTACACCATCCTGCGGCAACCTACCGGCTGGTGGGTCTACGCCGACCCGGCTTCGAACGGCACCGATGCACTCGCGCCGTCGCGGCTGAGGGCCGGTATCGACCAGCTCCCCGCCGGTTGGCCGCGCCACATCCGACCGACCATCGACCCGGAGGCCTTCTCGATCCCAATCGCGATCGAGAATGACGGCTCGATCAGGGAGCTGTTCCTGGCGCGCGGATCCAAGACCTCCGTTACGCGCAACTCCGCCACTGATCGTATTGTGAACACCAAGGCGGTCATCCCGGCGTCCATCGACGTTCCGGTGCTGGTGATCCTGATTGAGTTTGCTGATTGGAAGCACACCGCCGGACCCGGCACCCCACTTCCCTGGGAGCCTGACTACCAGCCCATTCCAGGCCGTTCCAATTCGGCAGAGACCTGGCGCGACCTCTTCAACGAGGTGACCGTGGCCGGCGGTCTCAACCACTACTACAACGAGGTGAGTTACGGCCAGTTCCAGTGGGAGGTGGACGTCGCTCAGAAAGGGCTCGGCAGCGGCGAGGTGGTCAACGAAGGTTGGTACACCAATCCCGAAACGATGGCGCATTGGGGGGCGGACAAGCTGCAGGGCTCGTACTGCAACAACGACATGCTCGAAGACCAGATCTGGGATCTGCCGATCTGGGCGATCCACGCCGCCGACGCGGACGTCGACTACGCGGGCTACGACACCGACGGTGACGGTCTGATCAGCGACGCCGAGCTGATGATATTTGTCGTCCACGCCCGTCCCGGCCAGGAGTACTACGGTGACGGTTGTTGGGGCGGCGACCCGGAGCACCACATCTGGTCGCACCAGTGGGTGCTGCGCAAGCGCGTCAAAACCGATGACGGCGTCTCCTTCCGGGGCAGCCACAGCTACTCCATCAATCCCGAGTTCGAGCCCGGCGTCGACACTCGGACCGACCCCTGGTCGGTGGTCGACAAGTGGTTTGGGGTCGGAGTGTATGCCCACGAAGCATTCCACACCCTGGGTGCACCCGACCTCTATGACTATGACTACGACGCCAACGTGGCCGGCGAGTGGGACCTGATGGACGGCGGCAGCTTCAACGGCGCCAAGGCCGGCACCCATCCGTCGCACATGGGGTCGCCCCTCAAGTTCGACATCGAGCTCGCCGGCAGCGAGTCGAGCTATGGGTGGATCTTCGAGGACGAGGTCACCGACCTGATCGACGGCACAGTGCACGCTGAGGGGGGGTACCGGATCGACGCCCTCGGTGGCATCTTGCATGCCAACGTCATGCACAGGATGGTCGCCCCGAACAACCCCGGCGAGTGGTTCGTGCTCGAGAACAGGGCGCCGGTTGGGTACTACGAGCCGTTCCTGCCCGAGTTCGGGCTCATCGTGTGGCATCGCGACCTCGACGGCAGCCGCGACGATTGGCCCTATCGGGCTGCGGTGGAACGCACCGGCTGGGCGAACACACCGGCCGGACTCAATACGAGCACGGCCGGCGCCGCGATGTCGCTCGATGACGGCCAGACCGAGCTCACCCCGAGCTCGGACCCGAACACGGCCCTCAACGACGAAACGCCGTCCGGGCTTCTCGAGACCCAATGTGTGGGAGCCGAAACGGCCAACGTGCCCTACGTGTACGGCAGCCTCACCGGAACTCACCTCGACTACGCCGGCAGCACGGTCACCGACGCGCTCGGTGACGCCGACGGCTTCCTCGACAACGGCGAGACCGTTTCACTTACCGTGGCGGTTGCCAACTCGCTCTGCGCTACCGTGACGGCCCAAGACGTCACCCTCACTTTGGCCGTGGCAATCGACAGCGACATCCCGGCGTCGGCGGTGACGATCGAGCCGACGGAAGTTGAGCTCGGTGACATCGCAGTGGGATCGACCGTCAACCGCGAATTCACGGTGACCCTCGCCTGTGATCCGGACGGATACCACAACCGGAGTATCACCTTCACCTACAGCCTCGCCGGGATCAACGTCGCCGAGCTCACCGGCAGCTTCACCAAGGAAACTGACAAGGACTACCTGTTCATCGACGACATGGAAATCGACCAGATGGGATCCGTGTGGTCAGGCACGACCTTGCGGGAGGTCAGCACCTGCACCTCGGCCGAGGGTCACGGCGACTGGATCTGGTCGGCGGACCGGGCGCACAGTGGCGTCCGCAGCTATCACAGCCCCGAAGAGAGTGACAATATCTCCTACGTCGACCCCGAGGAGTCGCTCGTGAGCCCGGATCTGACAATCCCGCCCGGCGTCTCCCTCAAGGAGCTCAGCTTCTGGCACGCGGCCGACATCCCGTGCCCGGGCAGCACCCGCGGCCGAGTGTGGTTGTCGACCAACGGCGGCGACACGTGGTCACGGGTCGAATCGTTCTACAAGGACGCCGGCGATCTCACCTGGGAGCAATCCCGTTTCAACCTCGGTTCGTTCACCGGCGCCTCCCAGTTCAGATTCAAGTTCGTGATGTACACCTACGAATGTTGGATCGGCTGCACCGGCACCGAGGGATGGTACATCGACGACGTGCAGGTGGTCATCGACGAGAAGGACGCCTGCGGTGAGTAAAATCCACAACCACTCCCCGGAAGCCTCCGTCAGCCGGCTGTCGATCAGCCTGACCACGATCGGCATCCCTGATCCCCCGCAGACCTTCCCTCCCAGCGGCTGACGGTGCTTCCACCTTGCACCTGCGGCGCCCCGATGACCGGGGCGCCGCGTTTTTATGCCGATGGGCTTCGACCGACAACGCAAGGCGAAGGGAGACGCATCACCCCGTAGACGGTGCGCGTCGCCAGTCGGGAGCGTCTCAACACCTACATGGGTGCCATGGGTGCCACGTTCACCATTGCACCATTGTTGCGTTGTGATGAGCGCCGGGATGGGTGCCACGTTCACACTTGTTGATTTGTCAGCTCTGACACGACTCCGACCTGGGGCTGAAAAATCGAGTCCTTGGACGGAACGCTTCTTTTCGGTCTTCTCTAGCAACAAGTGGTTGAGTCGTTAATCATGGCGTAGGGCTGGCGTCCCGTGTCAACGATTGTGTCAATGTGAACGCTGCACCCATGGGCACCCATGCACAATTCAACAATTCGGTACGTTGCACCCATGTTTACTGGCACAGCGCGGCGCGTACGTCGGCGAGATTGGCCTCGATCCCGGAGAGCTCGCGGCTCATGGCTTCCCTGCGGCCGGCCAGCGCCGTCACTCCGTCGGCGTCGCCGAGCTTTTCTAGCTCGGCCTCCATCCCAGCCAGTTCCGCGATGTTGCTGCGCAGGGTGGCGAGTTGCCCCAACGCCTCCGCGAATCCGGTGGCGAGTTCGTCAATCCGGTCGGCGCGCCCGGTGTCGCCTGCCGCTCGGTAGTGGCGGGTGGCCTCGGTCAGCTCAAGCTCGCAGGCCAGTAGCCGCCCGAGCTGGGAGTGTATGCGCACCGCAAGGTCGTCGTCGGGGGCGGCGCCGAGCGCCGCGCGTAAGTGGGCGATAGCCTCATTGTTGTGGTCGAGGGCGGCGAGAGCACGACCGAGGTAAAAGCGCGCCATCGGCTCCTGCGGCTCTTCTTTTACCGCCGCAGCGAACCAGCCGGCGGCGACTTCGAGCTGGCCGGCCCCTAGAGCCGCTTCACCGGACAGCAGGGCGTGCTTGTACTCTGGTGCGACGGTCGCCAGCTTTGCCGCGACCTCGAGAGCACGATCGTAATAGGCTGCTGCGAGGTCGTGATTATCAGCGGTCGTCGCCAGCGCCAGCGCGGTGGTGGCTGCGAGACGGCCGCTGGCAAGGTCGGCGGGGTCGAGCTCGAAGGCACGTTCGAAGTGGTCAAGTGCGGCCGCGCGATCACCGGCTGTCTGATAGGCGCCGGCGATCGCCTGATGCAAGGCGGCCCTTTCCGGGTCCTCGGCCAGGCGCTTCTGCAGCACCGCCACCGCGTCGGCGGGGCGGTCTTCGACGAGCAGGCAGCGTGCCAGCATACGTGCCGCCTCCGCCTTCCAGTCCAGGCTCAGCGTCTCAAGATCGAGCCCTTCAAGCAGTACGCGGGCGTCTTTGTAGCGGCCCACCGCCATCAGCGCGCGGCTCAAAGTTGCGGCGTTGGCAGGGTCGTCGGGGCCTAGCTCAGAGGCTTTTTGGAGGTTTTCGAGGGCCTTGTCGTACTGTTCCAGCGCGAGCTGGCAGCGGCCGAGCATAAGATAGCCTCCCGGCCAGTTGGGATTCGACCTAACCGTCGCCCGGAAGTGCCCTGCGGCGTCCGCGAATCGGCCCTGGGTGTAAAGGTCGACACCGGCACTCCAGTCGGCGGAGGCGGTTCCGGTTGCCGAAAAAACGATCAAAGCCACGGAGGCAGCGATGACAGCGAGTCTGCGCGACGGTTTCATATGACTCCTCACGTGAGGCGCTGCTGATTGCGGCGCGGTAGCACTCAGTGGCGGCGCCCTATCAAGTAAGGCCCCGTCTGGCTCCGGAAGTTCCATCAGCCTGGGTTGCATGGTCAATCCTGGGAATCATGATGGCACCCAGGGAAGTGGCATGCATCGTGGCACCCATGACAATGGTGCAATGGTGAACGTGG
>JASJHC010000086.1:0-5323 GCA_033791245.1 Acidimicrobiia bacterium
CTCGACAAGGCGGTACTTGGCAACCCAGTCAATCTCACGATGCAAGGACATGGGATCCTTTTCCAGGCCGGTGAGCAACCGTTCCCACATCCGAATCGCAGTTTCAACCTCGGGCGAAAATCCGGTGGTCCTCGAGTAGCGAAGAGCACGATCGAGGTATTCCCATTGAATGTCGAGAGCTGACAGTTCCCGACCGTTGGCAAGACGGACCCGTTTGCGACACGTCATGTCATGGGAGATCTCCCTGATCGCCCGAATCGGGTTCTCCAACGTGAGATCACGAAAGACTATGTCGTCCTCAAGCATTTGGAGCAGCGCCAATGTGGTGCCCAACTTGGCGTAGCCGACGTACTCCGACATGTTCGAGTCACCGGCGATCACATGGAGACGGCGATAGCGCTCGGCATCCGCATGCGGTTCGTCACGGGTATTGATGATCGGGCGGCTTCTAGTGGTGGCCGACGAGATCCCTTCCCAGATGTGCTCAGCACGTTGCGCAAGACTGAAGATCGTGCCCCGGGGTGTGTTGAGGAGCTTGCCGGCACCAGAGAATATCTGGCGGGTTACGAAGAAGGGAATCAGCGTGTCGATGATCTTCTGGAAATCGCCGTCGCGCCCAACCAGATAATTCTCATGGCAGCCGTACGAGTTCCCTGCGGAATCCGTGTTGTTCTTGAAGAGGTAGATCTGGCCTCTGATGCCTTCGTCTTCAAGCCGACGCTCTGCGCTGTAGACCAAACCCTCGAGGATTCTCTCTCCAGCGCGGTCGTGAGCGATGACGTCATAAAGGCTGTCGCATTCAGGAGTTGCATATTCGGGATGACTCCCGACATCGAGATAGAGCCGAGCTCCGTTCTCCAGGAACACGTTCGAGGAACGTCCCCAACTGACCACGCGGCGAAATAGGTAGCGAGCTACTTCATCAGGCGAAAGACGGCGTTGACCACGCAGAGTGCATGTCACACCATATTCATTCTCGAGACCAAATATCCTGCGGCGCATCGTCGAACAGTAGTGCACACCGGGGACGAGCGTCCCCAGACGGTTCCCTAATCGCCGATGGCTGACATAATCGGGTCATGAACGATCCATACGTTTGCCTGGCCACCATCGCCGATGTCAATCTCGCCCGAGTCGCCGCCGCCCGTTTGCAGAGCGAAGGCATCGATTCAAGGTTGCATGGGGAATCCCTAGGGCCATTCCCGGTGACAATCGGCAGGCTCGCCGAAACCCAACTGTGGGTGCTCGCCGACCAACAAGAAACCGCAACTTCCGTGCTCGCAGATCTAGGCATCGACTGCGAACCCAGCGTCTAGTCCCCAACCACCAACCAACACCCCCAGTCACTCGACAACCTCGAGTTTCCGCTCTGCGGAAAGTCGCAACGTGCCCGCAGGGCACGCAGCGACTAGCTGCGGAACTCGCCGATCTCGGTCTCGGTGAGTCGGCGGAACTTGCGACGCCCGAGATTGCGATCGAGGACGGCTGCTTCCCAATCTTCGTCGGCAAAGGTGGTCTCGAGAATCGCCTCGATCGTGTCGGCAGCAAGACGTACCACACCAGCCAGGTCGGGCAGACCGTCGATGCCTTCGCTAAGACGCTCGTTAAGAGCCTCCTCCATCGCCCCCATCGCCCCAAATCCCTTGACGTCACGCAAAGTCCCGTCGAACTGAATCCGATAGATCTTCGTCGCCGCGGAATCATCGCCGACTTCAGCGATCATCACCTCGATCTCATATGGCTTCATCTCGTGCGTGAATATCTGACCCAGGGTTTGCGCATATGCGTTGGCAAGTCCCTTGGCCGTGACATCGGCACGCTCATAGGAGTATCCCTTCAGGTCGGCATACCGGATGCCGGCGACCCGCAGCATCTCGAACTCATTGAACCGTCCCACGCCCGCAAAGGCGACCTTGTCGTAGATCTCGCTGGTCTTATGCAAAGACCCGCTCGGATTCTCGCCCATCAACAACACACCATCGGTGTATGCAATGACCACGATCGGTCTGCCCCTAGCGATGCCTTTGCGTGCGAACTCGGCTCGATCCTTGGTCAGCTGTTCCGGTGGCACATAGAAGGGCATGCTCATGGTCTGCCTCCCAGAACCGCAGTTGCCACCTGCTCAATTCGGTCTTCGCCGACTTCCGAAATCCCCTCACGATTGACCACAACTACGTTGGGATAGATGCCACGCCGCAGATCCGGACCACCGGTTGCGGCGTCCTCTTCGGCTGCGGCCACCAGCGCCTCGACGGCAATCGCCAGCGCCTTGTCCTCGGTCAGGTTGGTCTCGAATACACCTTTGATGAAGGCCTTGGCTTCTGAGCCACCAGAACCGGTGGCGGCGTAGTCCTGCTCTTCATAGCGACCGCCGACAACGTCGAAGGTGTACAGCCGCCCTGCACCAGCAGCCTCATCAAAACCACAGAACAGCGGCACGACTACTAGGCCCTGGAATGCCAGGGGGAGGTTGTTTCTGACCATCCTGGCGAGGTAGTTGGCCTTGCCTTCGAGGCTGAGTCGGGTGCCTTCGATCTTCTCGTAATGCTCCAGCTCGGTTTGGAAGAGCCGGATCAGCTCGATAGCCATTCCAGCCGTACCTGAGATCGCAACGGCGGAGTATTCGTCGGCCGGATAGACCTTTTTCATACGACGATGGGCGATCACATTGCCGGCAGTGGCCCGCCGATCGCCGGCCATAACAACACCGTCCGCATAGCGCAGCGCCAAGATTGTCGTGCCCTCGGGAATCTCCAGAGCGGACTGACCAGGAGGCACGCTCCACTGGGGTGCCATCCCGTTGTGTTCCAGCAGTGAAATGAAGCTCGCAGCAGGTACGACCGGGGCGACGGGCAACTGGTCTCCGTGCGGCACCCTACGCTCGCTCACTCGCCGCCCTTTTGGACATAGTTCTTCACGAATTCTTCCGCATTCTCCTCGAGAACCGTGTCGATCTCGTCGAGGATGTCATCAATCCGATCTGTAAGAACTTCGCCCTTCTCGGTACCGGCGGTTTCCTCGACAGCTTCGGTCGTTTCGGAATCACCGGATCGAGTTTCTTTGCGTTCTCTCTCAGTCATCATTGCCTCCTAGCGCCTGCAGCAATTCAGCTGGCGTCTCCACACGGTCAAGCAAGGCTCCCACCCGATCCTTACCGCCACGGAGTGGCTCCATCATAGGCACCCGGCGCAGCGAGTCTTCACCGATATCGAACACCAACGAGTCCCAATTGGCCGCCACCAGCGCATCGCCGAAACGTGTCACGCACTCGCCCCTGAAGTAGGCCCTGGTGCCCTCGGGTGGCCTACGGACCGCGGTTGCGATCTGGTCCTCTGTAAACAGTCGCCGCATCCGACCGGTCTCCGCCAGACGGTTGTATAGGCCCCTTCTGGGGTCAACATCGTGGTACTGAAGATCGAGGAGACGTAACTTTGAGTCATCCCAACTGAGGTCGTCGCGTGCCCGATAGCCCTCAAGGACCCGCTGCTTCGCCGTCCAGTCCAGTCGATCCGCGGTTAGGGCCGGATCTCTTTCGAGGTCGGTAAGCATCTCCTCCCATACAGAGATGACCCGGCCAAACACCTCGGCCAACTCTGTCTCATTTATGAACTTTCCTACCCACTCGAAGTACTGCCACTGCGCTTCGAGGGCTGTCATGGATCGGCCATCGGCCATGTCAATCGCGGTGCACAGAGTCGGATCGTGGCTGATCTTCCAGACCGCTTCGACCGGATTCTCCAAGATCAGCGCCTCGGGAAGTGCTTCGGCTTCCACCGCATGCAATACCGCGGCGGTTGCCCCCAACTTGAGATAGGTCTGAACCTCCGACATGGTGGCGTCACCGATGATCACATGCAGCCGCCGGTACTTGGAGGGATCGGCATGTGGTTCGTCTCTGGTGTTGATGATCGGGCGCTTCAGAGTCGTCTCCAAACCAACCTCTTCCTCAAAGAAGTCAGCCCGCTGGGTTATCTGGAAATCGACGTCGGGGCGGCCATTTTCCGCACCGATCTTGCCGGACCCGGTGTAGATCTGCCTAGTGGCAAAAAACCCGGTCAGGTGCCGGACCACCTCGCCAAACGGCAGAGATCTGGACAGTAGGTAGTTCTCGTGCGCCCCGTAGGAGTTGCCCTTGCCGTCACTGTTGTTCTTGTGGATGATGAATCGTTGGCCGTCGGGGAGAAGCTCCTGAGCCACCGTCACAGCCCTGGCGAGAACCACCTCGCCTGCCTTGTCGTACAGGGCCGCTTCGAGCGGGTCGGCGCTCTCGGGACTGGCGTACTCGGGATGCGCATGGTCGACATAGAAGCGAGCCCCGTTCCCAAGCACGACGTTGACCAACCCTGACTCGAGATCGAGGGTTGGAGCCAGATCGAAGCCAAAGCCGCGCGCATCTCGCCCAGGAGATTCTTCGTCGGACGACCATTTGATCCTGGCGCGTTGCCCGGCGTAGGAGTTCACAAGAGTTGAAGCGGCCGCCACGGGATTGAAGTCGGCTTGATTCAGGACCGTTATCCCGAACTCCGTCTCCGTCCCCAAAACCTTCGGCTGGGGGTCCTTGGTCACAAATACTGTCCAGGGGTAACGGCGTCGATGGTGCGGTTCTCTCCATCGCCCTCAATGAGGGTCCGCACATAGACGATGCGCTCGCCCTTCTTGCCCGAAATCCGAGCCCAATCGTCAGGATTTGTCGTATTCGGAAGATCCTCGTGTTCGCGGAATTCCTGGACGATCGCATCAATGAGGTACTTCTCGCGGAGCCCGGTAGAGCCGCCGGCAATTTCGTGTTTGATGGCGTCCTTCTTGGCGCGACGGACGATGTTCTCGACCATGGCGCCGCTGGCGAAGTCCTTGAAGTAGAGCACCTCCCGGTCACCGTTGGCATAAGTAACCTCGAGAAAGCGATTTTCGTCAGCCTCGGAATACATCCTGGCGACGACCCGCTCGATCATGTCGTCTATCAGTGCTTGGGCATCCCCATCGTGCTTCTCCAGCGATTCGGCCGAGAAAGGCAGGTCAGTGCGCAGATAGATGTCAAAGATCTTCCTGGCCGCCTCTGGACCGGGGCGGTCGATCTTGACCTTCACATCAAGTCTCCCCGGTCGCAGAATTGCCGGGTCGATGAGATCTTCACGATTGGAGGCTCCAATCACAATGACGTTCTTCAGCGATTCAACCCCATCGAGCTCGGAAAGGAGCTGCGGCACGATCGTCGACTCGACATCTGAAGACACACCGGTTCCTCTGGTGCGGAACAGCGAGTCCATCTCATCGAAGAACACGATCACAGGTACGCCTTCGTCCGACTTCTCTTTTGCCCTCT
>JASJHC010000087.1:0-3080 GCA_033791245.1 Acidimicrobiia bacterium
TCTGCACCGACTACGTCAAGAAATTCCAGAAGGCCGTCCAGCGCTACGGCATCCAACTTCCAGATCGGGAGCTGGTCTGCGCGCCCCTCGACTCACCCGAGGGGAAGGCCTACGAGGGCGCCATGCGGGCGGCCGCCAACTACGCCTTCGCCAACCGCCAGGTCCTCGCCCACCTCGCCCGCGAGGCCTTTGCCAAGGCCCTGCGCGGCCGGTCGCAGAACGTTCATCTCCACCAGGTTTATGACATCGCCCACAATATGGGCAAGACCGAGGAGCACGAGATCGGCGGCAAGAAACGAAAGGTCTGCGTCCACCGCAAGGGCGCTACCCGTGCCTTCGGTCCCGGCTTCGAAGGCCTGCCGCCCGAGTACCGGTCGATCGGCCAGCCGGTGCTGGTGCCGGGCTCGATGGGCACCGCGTCGTGGGTACTGGTGGGGACGGAGAAGAGCATGAGCCGCTCGCTCGGCTCCTGCTGCCACGGCGCCGGGCGCACCATGAGCCGTCGCCAGGCCAAGCGATCCATCAACGGCGGCGAGCTCTGGCGCGAGCTCGAGGGGCAGGGCATCAAGGTCCGTGCGGGCTCGATGCCCGGCCTTGCTGAAGAGGCCCCAAAAGCCTACAAGGACGTCGATGCGGTGGTCGACGCAGTTGCCGGTGCGGGCATCGCCAAGAGAGTAGCGCGCCTCCGACCTGTTGCCGTCATCAAGGGGTGATCCCGCCCCCCTCCCGATACTAGATGCTCGATACTCGATCCACGCAGCCGCCCTCACGAGTTTTGCCAACGCGGACAACGATGAGGTGATGGTGCTCCCTTCGTGTCATCCCGACCGAGGGCCGGAACGGCCCGAGTGGAGGGATCTATGGAAAGGCAAGGGATGCTCGGTTGTCCATTCCCCACAGATCCCTCGGCTCGCATCGCTCGCTCGGGATGACATTCCGACTGGGCTGCCAAGGTCAGCCCGTCGTCATGCCATCTGCGTCATCTGCGGGCAAATAGAAATGGCACCAAAGAAGGTATGAGCCAGGAATCGAGCTCACAGTCTTTCACGTATCCTGAGCTGCTGTGACGGCATTGTAGACGTTAGCTTCGCTTGGCGATCAATCCTTTGTTACGATTCTTTTGGAGAATCTTTCATTGAGCAAAACAAGGACGGTCGTTCGGCTCTTCGCGATCGGAACCGAATTCGTGAGCCGATCTCAGGCGAAACGGCTCGTCAACGGTCTCGAGAAATTTCGCGAGGTGGTGCTCGACTTCAAAGGTGTGGACCTCGTGGGGCAGGGGTTTGCCGATGAGGTCTTTCGCGTTTGGGCCAGAGAACACCCCGACGTCAAGCTCATACCCACCGACATGAACGACGCCGCGGCCTTTATGGTTGAAAGGGCGATTCGGCATGAATCGATTTCGGGATAACGGCCCACCAGGCTTGGTACCGCATCCAACACTGAAGTGATGACCCTGACTTCAACGCGCGAAAAAACGCAAAGACGCAAAGTCGCAAAGACGGCGCAAAGAAGGACATTTGAGTATTTCTTGGCGACGCACTTCGCGCTCTTCGCGTCTTAGCGGTTCCAAAGCCGATGAAGGGGCGTCACCGCCCCAGCCCAGGTTCTAAGACCACTGGCTTGGCCCGAGGGTCCAGTCGGAGAAAAGAGTCCTGACTCGTCACACAAATACGACGTTGAACGAGCGCAGGTCCTTGATGAGATAACCTTCCTCTCCCTGGTTCCTGGCGTCTTCGAGTGATCGATCGAAAAGCTCTCGAAGGCCGTCCTCGCTGGTCGACCCCTGCTTGCCGATGAACACAATTTCGGTCTTCGGAGATTCGCCGTTGGGCCCATCAGGTTCGCGCAGCCTCAGCGTTCCCCTCCGTCCGGTGACCTGCAGAATGCCGTAGTCGCGGGTTTCGAGATCCAGCCGCACCGTTCCCTTGGCCCGATAGATGTCGCGGGGTAGATTCTCCACGGCTCGCTGCAACGCGTTAAAGGACCACTCCTCGTCGCTGCTGAGTGTCCAAGTGTCAAACTGGCGGTCGTGGCCGTGGTTATGACCATGGCTCATTGCGGACTTTCCGTGATGGTCCTGCACCTCGGCCATCGCGTGGCTCGGCTGGTCGTCTAGGATGAGGTCGAGCGGCACTTCCCCATACGTCGTCTCCCAGATTCGACTGCGACCGGCGATCGCCTCCACCCGTTGCTTCAGAGAGGCCAACTGTGGCGGGGTGACAAGGTCGGTCTTGTTGATGACGACCAGATCAGCGTAGAGGATGTGGTCAAAGGCGAGATCGCAATACTCCGCCTGCTCATCCTGCGTGAGATCGGCGTCGAGCACCGCGATGATTCTGACATCGACAAATCTCTCCACCGACGGATTGGTAAAGGTCTCTGCAACCCCCAGAGGCTTCGAGACCCCGCTGGTCTCGATCACGATGTGCTCCGGAGGATTCTCGGTAGCGAGCAATTTCTCCACCTCGATGAGGAGGTCGTCGCGGATGGTGCAGCAGACGCAACCGTTGGCCAGGCTGACCGTCTCGCCTTCGACGGACACGATCAGCTTGGCGTCGATGTTGATGGTGCCAAAGTCGTTGACGAGAACCGCGATTCGACGGTCGACCGCGCTGCTCAGAATGTGGTTGAGCAGTGATGTCTTGCCGGCGCCCAGAAAGCCGCCAACGATCGTGACCGGCGTAGGTCCTGCGCCCGCGTCAGGCATCAGTAGTCCGTCAAGACCTTGTCCTCGAATATCGAGGTGCGGAAATTGCGGTTGTCCAGGGTCGGCTTGGTCGTCGACGGCTCTTCGACACCTGTCGACCAGGGGCGATCCTGCAACGCTGCCTTACGGATTGTGATTTGTTTCTTGGTCACGTTGAAGACCATGCGGTCCTCACCGATCTGATACGGGCCGTCCCAATGCTTACTCACGCCGCGAATGATTTCGTCGTACTCCTGCGGATCGACCGGCGAGTGACAGGTCACACCCAACCGGGGTTTGGTGAGCTCGAAGATCTTTCCGAGTGCTTTCGCCGGCGTATGGGATACCTTGACCACGTTCTCGGCCACCGCCAGGGGCATGTTCTGTGCCA
>JASJHC010000088.1:0-2665 GCA_033791245.1 Acidimicrobiia bacterium
GGCAACGTCTGAGAACGTTCGGTCGTATCCCCAGCCAATCACGGCGCCGCCGACAGCAGGATCGACCAAACCGCCGGTTCGGATCCGAAGATCAGAGGCCACAGCCAAACAGGCTGCCATCAAATCAGACACGGCGACCGACGCGGTAGTGGCCTGGTTGAGTACGCTCAGCTCGCTGTCCGGAAGGAAGCGGCTAAACACCGACTCGGCCGTGACAAACCAGTCTTCGACCCCGGACCCGTAGGGCCCGATGGCGATCACCTCAGTCCCCATCGCTCGGAACCCGGTCCTATTCATGAGCCGGAACTGGTAACAACGTTGATACTGGGTCGACCGACCGACCCCCCACCGCCTGCAGAGGCGGTACTTCCACCACCGCCGCCGCCACCCCCACCGCCACCAACGGTGACAGTTCGGGTGATTACCTCTGGAGGGGGTGGGGGCACTGGTGTGTACCTGATAATGACAAGACCGTCTTCGGTGGGAGCGGGAACAGCCGCAACCGGCTCCGCAATCTCTTGGACCGCGGGCTCCGGTAGCGCTACCGGCTCAGGCTCGGTGACAGTCTGCTGCTCAGCCGCTGCCTGCACTGCGATCACCGAGGTGCCCCAGGCAACCGCGGCACCGGTCCAAGCAACAATGCGTGCCAACCGGCTCGGAAAGAGTCGTTTCAGCATTTCAGCCTTCCTCCGGGTCTTCCTCGACCACCGTCAACACCGCACCACGCTCAATGAGGAGACGAGTCACTGCATCGGGCAGTTTGTCGTCGAGAGCCGGCTGACCGGCCAACTCGGCGTAGCCATAGGCCTGTAGAACACGGACGATTGCGGGATCGAGCTCATCTACGTCAAGCTCGGGGACTGGTTCAATCACAACGGTGGTGACGTCGGCGAACGTTGTGGTGGATTTACTCACCACAACCTCCTCGACTACCGATTCCTCGGCCGGGGAAGTAAGCATCCAGATGACGGGCACCAGGCCTGCTACTGCGACCACCACCGCTGCCAGCAGCGATACGAGGCTTGTTGATTCCTTTGCCATGAGACTGGACGAAAACGACTAGTCGTCGTCTTCGTCATCATCTCCATGGTCGTCGTCTTCCTCGTCCTCTTCATCGTGCTCGTCGTCATCGTCATGGTCGTCGTCGTCATCATCATGATGTCCACCGCGACTCGCCTCGTCGGCTGCCTGGCGGGCATCAGCAAGCTTGTCTATTCCGGCTTCGTAGTCGCCCGAGTCGGCAAGCGCGGCCGCCTCACCCACCAACTGCTCGGCTAGGGCGATCTTCTCACCGTTGGCGCCGTCTGCAATGGCAGCATTGATGTGGTTGACCGTTGCCGCATAAGCGGCCTCGAACTCCGCGGCAGCATCGTCGACAACGCTACTTCCGTCACTGGAGCCGGATTCACCAGAGGTACTCGGTCCTGCCACGACTGTGACGGTCTGCACCACAGCTTCTGGGGCCGGTGGACCCGGCAATTCGAGACCCTCGGTCAAGCAAATAGCCCGAAGCGAATCCAGGGCGGCTTGTTCGAGGGGAGAAATCGTGCTTTCGGCCTCTTTGGTGACCAGAGCCAAGCCCTGATCGCCGCACGCCTCAGCAAGGTCGTCTCCCGATGCGATCTCCGGGACCACAATGTCGGCTGCACCCTCGGTGGTGGAAGTCGTATCGACGACAACTTCCGCGGCAACTACTTCCTCGGGTTCAGCTGCGGCATCTGGGTTCACCAGCGCGACGGCAGCAACTGCACTCACGGGCACCAGCAGCAACCCGACTACTAGCGAGGTTGAGAACCTCTTTGGTTTTGCGGCTCCGGCTTTGTTATTCAACGGCTCATCTCCTTGATGTCACGGGGACGGAATCCCTACCCGTCCGCCGCAACAATGCCGGAAGCTGCGCTAAGCCATCGCTAACTGGTCGACAAACGCCGTCTAAAGATATTGGTCAGTTCAGGAGCGCCGATATTCCGTCACGTAGCTGGGGGCAGTGACGTCGGCCACCAGGAGGGGATCAGTGATCGGAGGTCCTGGGGTGACTGCAAGCGGGATCACCCCTGCCCAAATCGGCAGCTCATAGTCCTCGTCGTTGTCACCCGGCCCGCCAGCGCGAGTCTTCGCCGACGCCTCCCCAATAGGGAGCGCCACCACCAGCGTGCCCTTGAATTCCTTGTCGGTCATCGGACGAGAGTCTGCCCATCGGCCCGGTACGACATGCTCGGTTATCGCCTCGAGGGCGGTCCATTTCTCAGCAGAGTCGTCGACCACCCGGGGCGAGCCGAATATAACGACCGACCGATAGTTCATCGAGTTGTGGAATGCGGCGCGGGCGACCACGAGCCCATCGACCAAGGTCACGTTGACGCTGATCTCTTCGCCAGATCGCAACGAACGCAGCATCCGACTCGCAGGCGAGCCATGCACGTAGAGGGTGCCTGCGCCGCGTGCATGGATCGTTGGGATCACGATAGGGGTGCCCTCGTGGACAAAACCTAAGTGACAGATGAGCGCTTCGTCCAGTATCGATGCGATCAAATCGGGGTCGTATGAACCCCGCTCGGCAAGGCGACGAACTTGGGTGCGGGGGCTGGTGGGATCAGGCATCCGGTGAGCATACCGGCACCGCGTTGGCGACCAACGTAGGTTGTAGGGTGTCGACATGCCGAGG
>JASJHC010000089.1:0-6116 GCA_033791245.1 Acidimicrobiia bacterium
CCGGCAAAGCCGACTATTGAGCCGATCGACAGGTCGAATTCGCCGCCGATCATGAGCAGCGAGACTGCAATGGCGAGAATGCCGAGAGGCGCCGCCCTGTTGACAATCGCAGCCGTCGTCACCCAACTCGCAAAGTTGTTATCCCAAGCGACAGTCGCAAAGAACACCCAGATCAGGGCCGTTCCGGCGATCGCCCCGACCTCAGGACGAGATAGCAGTCGGCTAATCAGTCCGACCTTCCTGACTCTTTCATCGCTTGATGGTGCCGGCGTTTTTGCCGGCGCCGTTTCAGTGGTCACGCAAGCCTCCCTCCGTTCTAGCGAATACCGCTGGGACCCGCCGTAGCGGGTCCCAGCCAGTTCATCTGGTTAGCGGAGTCCTTGCTCCGAGTAGCTGATTACGTCTCCTGCAACATCTGCCGTCACGATCTGCGGACCAGTCAGAATGACACGGTCGACGCTACCCAGCGGCAGTGCTCCCGTCTCTAGGAACTTGGTCAGTAGCACGATCGGCAGGTAACCCTGCAGGTACTGCGCCTGATCGATGGCAAACAGCATGTCGCCATCAACGATGGCCGCTAGGACCTCCGGGGACATGTCGAACGTTGCGAACTTGATCGTTCCCAACAGACCGCTCTCCGTCAGCGCCGCCAACGTAGGCGTGGCACCTGTCGGGCCCAGGGTCAGGACTCCCTCAACAGGGTTGGCCTGGAGTGAACCAGAAACAGTTTCCTGTGTACCGGTCGGATCGGCAAGATCGACCGGAATAACGTTGACATCGACACCGATACCATCTTCGAAGCCCTGGCAACGGTCGTCGAGCGCCGTGTTGCCAACTTCCTGGTTGATACAAATGGCGCTAGCGACACTTTCGGCGGCAAAGCGCTGACCGGCGATGAGACCGGCTTCGTACTCCGTCTGGCCAACATGGACCAGAACGCCGAGGTCGGAAAACACATCGCTACCCGAGTTCATCGAAATGACCGGGATCCCCGCAGCAACAGCTGCACGAATCGAGTCACCAAGAGCATCGCCATCCGGAATCGTCACAACCAGCCCGTCGGGCTGGGAAGCGACGGCCGCATCGATAATCTGGCTCATCTCGACCATGTCGAATGTGCCAGGCGACTGATACTCAACCGTGATGCCCATGTCATCGGCTGCGTCGTTGACGCCGTTCGCAGCAACCGACCAGAACGGGTCGGATGACTGACCATGGGAGACAACGACGATGCGCAGGCTGCGCTGGCTTACGGCGTCGTCGCCACCAGCGTCCGCGGTTGTCTCCGTCGCGTCGTCGCTACCACCAGCGGTGGTTGTCGCGTCATCGTCGCCACCGCAGGCTCCGGCGATCAGGGCAAAGGCCAGTACTAGGACTAGCCATACACTTCTTCTCATACTTCTTTTCCTCCTCATGTTCCTTCTACCCACAAATGGTGGGTCTCTCTGTGCCAGCGGCGGATGCTGCCGGCACAAACCTTCTCTAGACAATTGATCCTAGGTACTCAAAGTTTCGCTTGGCGTCTTCGATCGGCCCCTTGCCTGGCAACGGATCGGCTTCCAGGACCTTGTCCTGCTCAAGCACATACCAGCCGTCGAATCCGGCGTCCTCGAGCGTCCGCACGAATCCGGCGATGTCAACATCGCCATATCCGAGTGGTTTGAAGATACCGTCGATAACGGCCTGGCGAAAGGGCAGGACTCCGCTGCGTACCTGTTCGGCCATCTCGCGGTCGACGTCCTTGAGGTGGACATGAGCGACGCGACCTTCGGCAGCCTGCGCGATGGCAACCGGATCGACACCCCCCAGAGATAGGTGGCCGGTGTCCAGACAGAACTCGACTTCGCTTTGGGCAATTAGACGATCCATGTGATGAGATTGTTCAATCGCCATACCCCAATGTTGGTGCAGAGCGACGGTGAGACCCTCGTCAGCCGCGATGCCGATCACATACTTCAGGTTCTCCAAGAATGCTGACCATTCAGGCTCCGACATTTCGATTGACGTGTCGTATCCGTCCAAACCCGAGCTCGGGCCGAGAACGAGCACGTTCGCTCCGCACCCCGCCAAAGTCCGCGAGGCACGCTGCACATACGCCAATTCTCCTTCAGCGCGGGCCGGATGGTGAAGCACCGCAGGCACAAATCCACCTACGAGCTCGAGCTGGTAGTGATCGAGTTTCTGCTTCAGTTCCGCAGGATCAACCGGTAAGTAACCGTCGGGTCCCAACTCCGTCGCCCGTAGCCCCACCTCGGCCATCTCGTCAAGCACGCGGTCGGCATCCATGAGGTGACCCCAACCGGGGGAACCATCGACACCCCATGTAATCGGGGCGCCTGCGATACGCGACATCATGCTGGTCATTTGACTTCCTCCAATTTGACTGGTCTGTGCTCGGCTCGGGAGATGTTGCACGCGATTGCAATCCGTAGCGCCTCGCGGGCGTCTTCGGGTGTACATGGACTAGGCGCCCGTCCCTGGGCGACGTCCATGAACACCTCGAGTTCGGCGCGGTACGCAGGGCCAAATCTGTCGAGGAAGGTCTTCGGAGTCGGCTCGACGATGGCGTTCCCACCCGGCTCCATGGAGCGCAGCGGGAGGCTGGGGTCCAGACCGACGCTGACACTGTCGCCAACGCCGAACAACTCCATCCGGACGTCATGACCGACCGGGTCGTGGCGGATGCCGGACATGAGTGCCTGCGTTCCGTCGCTCATCGTCATGATGACGACGCCGGTATCGACAGGACGATCAGCGCCGAACTGGTCAGTCGTCGTGGTGAAGCCGGTGGCGTAGACCTCCACGGCTTCCTGACTGGTGACAAACCTGACGATGTCGAAGTCGTGGATCTGCGTGTCAACGAAGATGCCGGATTCGACGTAGCCGGGGGGCGGTGGATCGTAATCGTGAGTCGTGGTGCGCAGTGAGTAGAGGTGACCCAACGTGCCGTCGTCGACGCACGCTTTGGCGTTGCGGTAGCCCGCATCGAAGCGTCGTTGGAAGCCGATTTGGGCGGGGATGCCCGCGGCATTGATGCGGTCGACAACGGCATCGGTGGCAGGGAGGTCACCGGCAATCGGTTTCTCGCAGAACACGGGGATACCGGCGTCGGCTGCGAGGTGCATCATCGGTGCATGTGCATCGGTGCCGGCGGCTATCACCATGGCGTCGAGCTCACCAATCATTGCATCGGCGTTGGGAGCGACCTTCGCATCGATGTCGGCAGCAACAGCTTGGGCCCGGTCGAGCAACGGATCGGTGACGATGACCTCACTGACCTCGGGATGATCAGCCAAAGTCCGACCGTGGAAAACGCCGATGCGACCCGCACCAATAAGGCCGACCCTCATCCGTCTCCTCTCCGATCTCCTCGTCGCACTTATCAGCACGCCAAAGTCGTGTGGAACGTTCCAATGTCAGCACGGTAAACCTTTGGGTAAGTTCCTGTCAAGCGGATGTAAGCGACGGCGCCACGGAACGCTGACCCGTTGACAGCCACGCTCGAACCATATTAGGTTTAGGCCATTGGAACGTTCCACAGAGACGGAGTCATGTCACAACTTTTCTACCCTGCCAAGAGCGCAACAAACGGAAGCTTCGCTCTGGATATCGACGCAGCTCGTGCCGGCTGGGCGTACTCGGGCTTGCGAGTCCTGGAGCTCGCACCCGGCGAAGCCATGGAGCTCACCACCGACTCTACCGAGATGGCGATCCTCCCCCTCGCGGGCGGCTGTGCTGTTGCAGTCGATGACAAGACGTTCGACATCCCCGGGCGAGATGGCGTCTTTGCGGGAATCAGCGGTTTTGCCTACGCCCCAATCGATACAGAGATCCAGATCTCGTCCACTTCAGGCGGACAGATCGCCCTTTGCACAGCGGAAGCGACTCGCAAGATTGACCCATACGAAGTACCTGCCAGGGCGATTGCTGTCGAGGTGCGCGGCGGTGGGCCAGGCACGAGGCAGATAAACAACTTTTTGAGTGCGGACTTCTGGGACGCCGACAAACTGATTGCTGTTGAGGTACTCACGCCTGAAGGAGGTTGGTCCTCCTATCCGCCACACAAACACGACGAGACGACCGAGACGGAAGTCGAACTCGAGGAGATCTACTACTTCCGCATCGACGGCGACAACGGCACGGGGTTCTTCAACTGCTACACCACCGACGGCAGCATCGACGAGACGATGCTGGTGCGTGACGGCGATACATTCCTTGTGCCCCGTGGCTTCCACGGTCCGGCGGCTGCGTCCCCCGGACACCATATGTACTACCTGAACGTTATGGCAGGACCATCAGCTGAGCGCGAGTGGCGATTCTGCGATGACCCGGACCATGCCTGGGCCCGTGCGGCCCTAGAAGAACTCGACCCGGACCCGCGTCTGCCTTTGACGTCGGCGACAACTTGATAGGAAGGGACCAAATGCAAGACTTGACATTCGTGGTTGGAGAAGATCGGCCGGTAGCCGAGATTTGGGAGACACTCGGTAATGCTTCGATCACTATGGAAGCATCGTGCACCTTCCCGCGTCTCGAGGGACGCATCGTTCACGTTGTCATCAAGGACAGTGCTGCGGAGGACGCCTACCAAGCCTTGCGCGCCGCGGGGTTCATCCCGCTCGACCGGCGACAGGTGCTAATTGCTGACTTCGTTCCCAGGCCCGGGGCAATTGGCGAGATTGCTCGAAGGGTTGAGGATGCGGGAGCCAAGCTTTACATCCTCTACATGGCAACCGGCGACCGAGTCGTTATCGGTGCCAGTGACCTAGCCACGGTCGCCACTGCGCTAGATATCACCAACGACTGACCTCCTCCCCAGTCGCACAGCAGGAGAGCGTCCACCCGGGTGGACGCTCTCTCTTTTTGGTCCTGTTGGGACTTCCTACTTCACATCGGGGTTGGGCAGCATGAAGTCTTCGCGGATCACGCGGATCAGTTCATGGTGTGATGCAATGAAACCACGCAGCGTTCGCACGGTGGCGCCATAGGTATCGAACTCAGCAGGCGTCATCCCATTAACGTCGTATGCTCGACGGAAGTCAGGGATCCGGTCATAAAGCTCCGCGATGATCTCCGGCGCAACTGGATCGTCCATCCGCTCCTTGACCTCGATTGCCGAGGCATTGAAGAGCTTCTGCCACTTGAACGGAATCGTGAGGATGGCATCGGCACCAATCAGTTCGGACCATTGGAGGTGGTGACGGTAGGCGGCGGCCAGCAGACGCGCCTTGAAGCCACGCTGCTGATAGATCTCATAAGCCTTCTTGAAGACGGCCACGCCAGCCCACGGGATGTATGACGGGTTGACGGTGATGGCGTCGCGCTTGGTCACCACACCCATCCAGTCGTCGGTCCGACCCACCATGATCGTGCACACCGGGGTCATGTCATCAACCGGCAGACCTTCGGCAACGCGTCGGGCGAGACCGCGATCGACTGCCTCACCGACGGCAATGGCCTGTGGCACGGTGAAGCTGACCGTGGCATTGATATTGACGCCGCGATAGGTCGCCTCTTCGATCGCCACAACACCCTGGCTGGTGACCGGTAGCTTGACCTGAACGTTTGGGGCCAGTCCGGAGAAATAGACGGCCTGCTCAACCATCCGCTCCGCATTGCGATAGTTGGACGGGTTGGTCTGGATCGAAAGCCGACCCTTCTTCCCGCCTTCGCGTTCAAAGACGGGCAACAACATCTCGGCGCCCTTGACGCCGATCTCCTCGAAGACCTGCCACATGACTTCTTTGTCGGTCCACGTCGGATTGACGTCAATCAGTTCATGGATCCTGCCGGCCCAGAGGTCGCGCTCTTGTTTGAGCACGTTTTCGACAATGGTCGGGTTACTGGTAGCGCCAACTGCACCGTGCTCGATGGCGTAGGTGAGTTCGCCTACCGCACACGAGTCGTTCCAAAAGTCTGTCTTGGTAGTGCTCACTGTCTGATGCAGCGGACTCTTGAACTCAGTTTCCAGCATTCTCATTCCCTCCCGGTTTGGGGTCGACTGCCCTCTCGGATACACCCTATCAACACTAGCTTGGAACGTTCCAATACGGAAGAGGGAACACCACTCGCGGGTCTATGAGCGTCTGGCGTGCCGGGGGGGCCGGGTGGGGGGG
>JASJHC010000090.1:0-6847 GCA_033791245.1 Acidimicrobiia bacterium
CTGCAGAAGAGATCGGGCCGTCGCTCGCCCATGTCGTAGCTCATCCGGCCGCATACCAATCGTGGCAGGAGGATCTGACTGTCTTTGACTCAACCGGTTGGGCGCTTGGCGATCAGGTTGCCATGAAGCTGCTGCTCCGGCATGCAGCGAGATTGGGCGTTGGAACCGAGATGGCTCTTGAGGACATCGGAGAGGACCCCCTCGATCCGTATCGGCTGGGGCGGCCCCGCACCGATTCAAAGACCATGGAGGGATGATGGAGTTTGGGTTCACCGAAGAACAGGAGGCACTCCGGGCGGAGACTATTGAATTCGCTCGAAACGAGCTGAGTGCCGATCCTGTCGCTCGCGACACCACCCAGGGGTTCAACCCAGACTTGTGGCAGCGGTGTGCGGACTTCGGCATCCTCAACTCGAACATCCCTGTCGAATACGGCGGCCGCGGGCGCGACGTCACCACCACCGTGGCCATGATGGAAGGCCTCGGGTATGGCTGTCCAGACAATGGCCTAACACTGGCACTCAACGGTCAGGTTTGGGCCGTCCAGGAGCCGATCCAGAGGTTTGCTAGCGAAGAGCAGAAGGAGCGCTACCTGCCTCTGCTTGGTTCCGGTGGTTTTGGCGCCCACGCCATGTCTGAGCTGGAGTCTGGTTCCGACACGTTTGCGTTGGCGACCACCGCCACGAAGACCGGCGACGGCTACGTGCTCAATGGTAGGAAGAGCTACATTGGGCTGGCTCCGGTCTGTGACGTCGCTCTGGTATTCGCCACCACAGACCCCAGCCTGGGTCGATGGGGGGTTTCCGCGTTCCTGGTCGACTCCGACACACCGGGCTTCAACCGCAGCGACAATCAGCCCAAGATGGGTCTACGCACCGGTCCTTTCGGGGAGATCACCTTCGCTGACTGTGTAGTCCCGACCAGCGCCCGTTTCGGCCCCGAAGGGGCGGGGGCGAGCATCTTTACCGCCTCGATGGACTGGGAGCGGAGCTTCATCTTTGCGAGCCATGTCGGCTCGATGGCCCGCCAACTCGATCAATCCATCGAGTACGCGCGCACCAGGCACCAGTTCGGCGAGCCGATTGGCAAGTTCCAATCCGTCTCCAACCGTATTGCCGACATGCAGTTGCGGCTCGAAACGTCCCGTCTGCTTCTCTACAAGGCGGCCTGGCTTCTGGACACTGGGCAACCCGCTCCACTGGCCTCCTCGCTCGCCAATCTCCATCTGGCCGAGTCGTTTGTGGCGTCAAGCACCGATGCCATCCGGATCCACGGTGCCAAGGGCTACATGAGCGAGTACGGAGTCGAGCGAGATCTGCGAGACGCCCTCGGCGGGGTCATCTACTCGGGAACGTCCGACATACAACGGCAGGTTATTGCTCGGCTGCTCGGGCTGTAGGTGAGGCAAAGATGACTCCCCAACAAGGCCTATCGATGGTTTATCTCCTCCCTCACCTCATCGAGCGTGCTGCGGAGCTGGACCCGGATCATGTCGCGCTGCGCTACCGGGGCGAGTCGCTCACCTATGGAGAGTTGTTCGCCAGGGCATCCCAGCTCGCACAAGCTCTTGTCGACGATGGAGTCGCTCCCGGCGACCGGATCGGCATCCTGCTGCCAAAGTGCTTTGAGAGTGCGATCGCCTTGTACGGAATCATGAGTGCCGGGGCCGTCTACGTACCGCTCGATCCGACCGCACCGGCGGCTCGGGTGGAGTTTGTGATCCGCGATTGCGGGATCCGGCGGGTGGTCAGCTCTGCAGCCAAGAGCCAGGTCATTGAAGAGCTGCATGCGGCCGGCACACCGCTGGAAGCGATCTTTGGTATCGACGACAGTGAAGCTATTCCCTATCGATCGGTCTCGTGGAAGGAAATCGCTGCGTTCCCGGCAACACCGCCGCCGGTCCCCACCACCGAACAGGATCTTTGCTACATCCTTTATACGAGCGGATCAACCGGTACCCCCAAGGGGATCATGCACACTCACCGCAGTGCGCTGGCCTGGGCGGAGGTCACCACCTCGGTGTATCGCTTGTCGTCGGATGATGTAATCAGCAACTACGCCCCGCTCCATTTTGATCTCTCAACACTCGACTACTTCGGGGGAGCCCGAGCCCGGGCGACGACGGTCATCATTCCTGAGGAATACACCAGGTTCCCCGCCAGTCTTGCCGGTCTCATCGAGGACGAGAAGATGACTGTCTTCTACACGGTCCCGCTGGCGTTGGTGCGGCTGGCGACGCCGGGGATTCTCGAGGGCAGGGATTTCAGCACCTTGCGTCTAGTGCTGTTTGGTGGCGAGCCCATGCCTCTCAAGCATCTGCAAAGCGTCATGACCCAGCTCCCCGCTGTGCAGTTCGTCAATGTCTACGGACCGACTGAGACCAACGGCTGCACCCACTATCCGGTTGTTGCCGAACCCCAGGAAGGCGACGACTCGCTCCCAATTGGGCGTCCCTATCCGAATGTGGATGCGATGGTGGTCGACTCAGATGGAGCTCAGGTCGAAGTTGGCGAGATCGGCGAACTCTTTGTCCGCGCCCCCACCATGATGCGGGGATATTGGGGACGGCCGGACCTAAACGAGAAGGCGTTCTTCACCCGAAACGAGCACGGCGGGATACCCGAGGTCTTTCACACCACCGGCGATCTCGTCGAGCCACTGCCGGATGGAAACCTGCGCTTTCTCGGGAGGCGCGACCGTCAGATCAAAGCTCGGGGCAACCGGGTCGAACTCGACGAGGTCGAGGCTGTCTTGCTTCAGCACGCTGCCGTTCATGAGGCGGCTATCTATGCACTGGCGGACGGCGAAGGCAGTCTCCAGATCTATGGTGACGTCATCCTCGTCGAGGGTCAGGCGACGGAACCACGCGAGCTCAGCCAGCACATGAGGTCTGCGCTACCCACCTATGCGGTGCCAAGCGCAATCAAGGCACGTCGGGACTTCCCAAGAACGTCAACCGGGAAGATCGATCGACGCGCATTGCAGGCCGAGGCAATTGCCGCCGCCAACCAAGTTTCATAGCGGGAGATTCAAAGATGGAAGATGCGATCATCGGATTTGTGAGCCAGGAGCTCCTCGGGGGAGATGGATCTTCGGTGACTGCCGACGACGAGATTGTGCTTGATGGCACGGTTGACTCACTTGGCGTGACTCGACTGGTCGACTTCATCGAGAAGGAATTCATTGTCACCGTGCCACCGCAAGATGTGACGATCGAGAACTTCCGGTCGATCGCAACGATGGCCGAGTATGTTCGGGCGCAGCAGGCATCGGAGTTGATCGCATGACCGAACACGGCGATCCGCGCGGGTCGATCGAACTCACCAACGCACAGAAGGCCTTGTGGGCAAGTCAGCTACTCCACCCGGAGACGCCGCTCTACAACATGGCTTTCAGCTTCACTATCCGCGGTGCTCTAGATGAGGATGCCTTTGTGGCCGCGTTCCGGGAGCTGGTTGAGGATGCACATGTCTTCCGCACCGTGGTGGCGAGCGCCGATGGCGTGCCCTATCAGCGAGTCTTGGCAGAGGTCGATTTCGATCTACCTGTCATCGACCTTGGCGGCGCCGACGCCGAGCGGTGGGTGCAGGAACGTTGCGCCGAACCGCTTGACATGCAGAGCCGTACCTTCGATTCTGCGCTGCTGCGAGTAGCGCCGGACCACTACGTCTGGTACCTCAACCAACACCATGTCGTCACGGACGCGTCGGCGTTCGCTGTCCTCTACAAGCGGATGGAAGACCTCTATGCCGCGGTCACCAAGGGTCGCGAGGCACCGCCAAATCCGGTTCCGCCCTATGCCGACTACGTTGTTTACGAACGATCGGTTCAGGTGGATCCTCTCCCGGCGGGTCGCAATGACGATGTCGTTGCTCCCTCTCTCTATGGGACTCGGCCGCAGACGGTATCCACGGCCAACGAGAGGGTCACCCTCCATTTGAGCCAGGACCGCTCCCAGGATCTACGCGAGCTGGCTGCGACGCCTGGCATCCGGGCCTTGTTCCCAGATCAGGGATTGTTTCAGCTGTTTGCCACGGCCTTTCTTGCCTACCTGTATCGGGTCAGCGGGCAAACGGCGATCACGATCGGTGCTCCCGTTCACAACAGATCGACAGCCGAATTCAAGAGATCAGCGGGTCTCTTCATGGAGGTGTATCCGCTCAGTGTCGATGTCGGCGACGAGGACACTTTCGCCACGCTGTATGACAAGGTTAGGGACGCAACCGCAGTATTCATGAGGTCGGCCAAGCCCGGTCAATCGACTACCGAGATGAATCGTCAAGTCAACGCCGTCCTCAACTACATCACGACCCGGTTCGACAGCTTTGCCGGTATGGCATCGTCTGCCGAGTGGTTGCACCCCAATGCCGTCGACGCCCACCATCATCTTCGACTGCAGGTCCACGACTTCTCGGGAACCGGCCGATTCAATCTCTCCCTGGACTGCAGCACTGACGTGTTTTCGCCGCAGCTACGCAGCGCCATGCCGGAGCACCTCGGCAGAATTGTCGATGCAATGATCGATGATTGGGACGGCGCAGTCGCCGGGGTGGATCTCCTCTCCGCTGAGGACCGGGCCAAGGTCGTCGGCATTGCCAACCCAGATCCCGTATCCGCCGATGCTGACAACGTGGTTGCCCAGTTCCTGAGTCGTGCGCCAGAGGCCCCAGACGCGATTGCGATAACTCACGGCGACATGTCCTGGTCATACGCCGAGGTTGACCGGATCACAAGATCGGTTGCCGCGTCGATCAGTGCCGAGAGGGTTGTCGGAGTTGCACTGCCGCGGTCGCCACAAGCCGTGCTGTCGATGCTGGGCATATTGCGGGCCGGCGCTGCTTACCTCCCTATCGATCCGTCTTGGCCCGCCGAGCGGATCAACTTCGTGCTTGACGATGCGAAATGTTCGGTTGTGATCTCCGACGGTCCGCTGGCAGGCGACGTCTCGACTCTCCGGCTCGATGAGCTCAGCGTCACGCCGCCCCAACCGGCGGTCGCCATTAACGATGCAGACCTCGCCTACATCCTCTACACATCTGGCTCGACTGGGAAACCAAAAGGCGTGATGATCGAGCACGGGTCGCTGGCCAACTATGTCTCATGGGCGAGTCGCTTCTACGACCAGGGGCGCCGCCTGACCTTTCCCCTGTTCACTCCGCTCACATTCGACCTAACCGTCACCTCGATCTTCGTGCCGCTGGTGTCCGGCGGATCGATCCGGGTATACGGAGAAATCGCAGCACAAGCTGACTTGGCAGTTCTTGATGTCTTCGAAGATGACATGGTCGATATCGTCAAGCTGACTCCCTCCCATCTTGCTTTGCTTCCCGACCGTCAACCAGCCGCGGCACGAATCCGTCAGCTGATTCTTGGCGGCGAGGACCTCACCACATCGACAGCGCAGCACGCCCACGAGCGTTTCGCTGGAAACGTGCTGATTCACAACGAATACGGCCCGACGGAGGCCACCGTCGGTTGCATCCTCCACACCTACGAACCCGAGGGGGACAGTGGCGGCAGCGTTCCAATTGGTCGGCCCATCGACGGGATGCAGGCGTATGTGGTGGATCACCATGGCCACCCTGTCCCGTTTGGTGTTCCGGGCGAACTGTTCCTCGCCGGGGCTGGTATAGCGCGCGGTTACCTGGGGCGGCCGGAACTCAACGCTGATCGATTCGTGGAGAACCAAGTCGTCGGCGAGAACCGTCTCTATCAGACCGGCGATCTCGCCCGGGTGCGGCCGAGTGGCACTATCGAGTACCTGGGAAGACGTGATGACCAGGTCAAGGTTCGTGGCGTCCGTGTTGAGCTAGGCGAGATCGAAGCCGCAATCGCGTCGCACCCTGACGTAGTCGCGGCCGCCGCCAACATCTGGATCAACGAGGGCAACCAGGCGCCGGAAGACGTGGTCTTCTGCGCCAGATGCGGGCTGGCGTCCGACTATCCGGATGCGTCGTTCGATGCCGACGGGGTATGTAATGAGTGTGTTGCCTTTGACTCTTATCAAGGACGAGCCCAGGTCTACTTCAAGCCAGAGGAACAGCTGGCTGGGCTCCTCAAGTCAGCCCGCGCCGCAGGGGGCGAGTACGACTGCCTGGCGCTGCTCAGCGGCGGCAAGGACAGTAGCTACGTTCTGTGTCGACTCGCCGACATGGGGCTGCGCGTCCTTGCGTTCACCCTTGACAATGGATACATCTCGGACGAAACCAAGGAGAACATCAGGCGGGTGGTCGCCACGCTCGGTGTAGATCATATCTTTGCGTCGACACCGGCGATGAACGAGATCTTTGTCGACAGTCTGCAACGCCACGCCAACGTGTGCCAGGGATGCTTCAAGACCATCTACACGCTCAGCATGCAGACCGCACTGGAGAAACGCATCCCATTCATCGTGACCGGGCTGTCGCGAGGTCAATTCTTTGAGACCCGCCTCACTCCCGAACTCTTCACCGAGTTGGCGGTTAGCGCCGACCAGATTGATGCCAGCGTGCTCGAGGCGCGCAAGGCTTATCACAAGGTCGATGACGCGGCACACCGCCTGCTCGACGTTTCTGTGTTCGAGGATGAAACTGTGTTTGACCAGGTTCGGTATGTGGACTTCTACCGCTATGTCGATGTGGCTCTCGACGAGCTGTATTCGTACCTCGACGAGCGAGTGCCGTGGGTGCGGCCATCCGACACGGGACGGTCGACCAACTGTCTGATCAATGATGTTGGGATCTACTACCACCGCAAGGTGCGGGGGTACCACAACTATGCGCTGCCCTACAGCTGGGATGTACGCATGGGCCACAAGACACGGGAGGCAGCCCTCGACGAGCTTGAAGACGATATCGACGTCGCGGAG
>JASJHC010000091.1:0-4885 GCA_033791245.1 Acidimicrobiia bacterium
CCTATTGGCAACGACGTCAGTCTCGTCGTCACGGACACGGGACCGGGGATCGACAAGGAAGATCTAACTCACGTATTTGAGCGTCTCTACGTCGCCCAGCGGTATCGACCGGTCCGTCCCGAAGGGAGCGGTCTCGGCCTCAGCATCGTCAAAGAGTTGGTAGATGCGCTGGGTGGCTCACTCAAGGTGGAGAGTTCGCTGGGAGTCGGTACCAGCGTCAGCGTTGGCCTGCCGCGGTATCCGCACCCGAGGCGATGAGACAACACCGCGGCAGCTGAGGGCACGGCGAGTGCCCTGTCCGCCAAAGTTCCTGGCCGACACAACACCGCAAAGGGGGCACTAAATTGCTTCGATCATGCGAGTCTGTTTTGTCCTTATGGCGTGTCTCCTGCTACTTGGGGGTTGCAGCGTCACAGATGAATATCTTCTTGGAGCGGAGCTCTACGAGCGGTCGTGCACGGCTTGCCACGCCATCGACGGCAGCGGTGGCATCGGGCCCGAGATCGACGCCGGCTCCAATACCCATCTCAATCTGAGCGATGAGCAGATCGCTGGTGTCATCACCGTCGGGCCGGGCAACATGCCCGCGTTCAGCCGGCTGACTACCGAACAGGTCGAAAGCCTCACCGGGTATGTCCGGTCGCTGGCGGAGTAGCTGTGGCCCGCGGGTCGTACTATGCATGAATCATGCTTGATCAAATAGTGCAATCGACACGCGACCGTCTTGCCCGTATCGGCGTCGACGGTGTCGGCGATAGCCCGCCGCGGCGCCAGTTCGCCTCCGCGCTGCGGCAACCCGGTCTCCAGGTGATTGCCGAGATCAAGCGGCGTTCGCCTTCAGCAGGCGACCTCAACATGGGCATGGATCCTGTGGAGCAAGCAACGGCGTACCAAGCTGGTGGTGCGGCAGCGATCTCGGTGCTTACCGAACCAGAATACTTCGGCGGATCATTGGACGACCTACGTAGGGTACGTGCGGCGGTAGCGCTGCCTGTCTTGCGCAAGGATTTCATCGTCGACCCCCGCCAGGTTGCTGAGTCGCGGATTGCCGGCGCCGATGCGCTCCTTCTGATCGTGGCGGGCCTCGACCAGGAATCGCTCAGCGAGCTGCTTGCGGAGTGTGATGCGGTCGGAATCGAGGCACTGGTTGAAGCTCACAATGAGGCCGAAGCGGAAAGGGCAGTTGCCGCAGGCTCTCGCATCATCGGGGTCAACAATCGAGACCTGGCTACCTTCAAGACCGATCTCGCCGTCGCCGAGCGAGTTGCCACGATGTTGCCGCAGGATCGGACGCTGATCGGCGAGAGTGGAGTCTCTTCGCCGCAGGGTGCTGCACGGATGGCCGCGGCCGGCTACCACGCCATTTTGGTAGGGGAGGCTCTCGTGACCGCGACTGACCCGGCCTCTGTGATCGAGGCGCTGAAGGCCGCTGCACCATGACGTGGGTCAAGGTCTGTGGTCTTACTCAAGAGGCTGACGTTGCGGCCGCAATCAACGGCGGTGCGGATGCGGTCGGCTTCGTGAACGTGCCGAGTTCTCCCCGGTTTGTGTCCATCGAGCGGGCCTCTCAACTGGCCAAGGGGATTAGCGCCCATACGGTGTTGCTTACCCTCGACGTGGAACCAGCGCAGGTACTACAGATCCTGGAGGATTCAGGGATGACCGGCATCCAGCCGTACGGCATCAATGCCGGTGCAACGGCGCGGGCGGCGGCGGCGGCCGGATACCTTGTCTTGTCACCGCAGCGGCCAACCCCCGAGCTCAAAGTTGCGGATTGTCCCGGCATAGCTCTCTTGGACACACCCTCGCAGACTGCGTTGGGTGGCACCGGGAGGGTTTTCGACTGGTCTTTGGCGAAAAGGCTTGCAGGCCGGTTCGTGCTGGCCGGTGGGTTGGGCCCCGACAACGTTGTCACCGCCGTCGAGATGGTGCGGCCGTGGGGCGTCGATGCTTCCAGCCGACTCGAGCTGTCTCCAGGCAAGAAAGACCACGGTATGGTGGCGGACTTCATCACGAAGGCGAAGAACACGTGAGACTTGATAGACCAGATGAAAAGGGCAGGTTCGCCGAGTACGGCGGGCAGTTCGCTCCCGAGACGCTGATGCCAGCGCTCGAGGAGCTGGAGGTCGAATTCACCAAGGCGTGGGCTGATCCCGAGTTCCACCGCGAGCTGAACGACCTTCTCCGCGACTACGTCGGACGCCCCACGCCGGTGTACAGGGCGGCGCGGCTTTCGGAACGGCTCGGCATCGATCTCTATTTGAAGCGAGAAGACCTGGCCCATACCGGCGCTCACAAGATCAATAACACGATGGGCCAAGCGCTGCTCACCAAGCGCATGGGCAAACAGCGGGTGATTGCCGAGACCGGAGCAGGTCAGCACGGCGTTGCCACTGGAACGGCCTGTGCGTTGCTCGGGCAACAGTGCGTTGTCTATATGGGTGCGAAGGACATCGAACGCCAGGCGCTCAACGTCCATCGAATGCGGATGCTGGGCACCGAGGTGCGCCCGGTGACATCGGGCGCTGGGACGCTAAAGGATGCCGTATCGGCGGCGATGCGCGATTGGGTATCAAGTGTCGACGGCACTCATTACATCATCGGTTCTGTGGTGGGACCACACCCATTTCCGTGGATGGTCCGCGAACTGCAGAAGGTCATCGGCGAGGAGCTGCAGGAACAGATGGACGGTTCCTCACCGCAGCGACCTGTCCCCGACGTGATCGTGGCATGTGTCGGGGGAGGCTCGAACGCAATGGGCGTCTTCTACCCCTACGTGGGATCAGATGTAGAGCTGGTCGGGATCGAGGCCGGAGGTTTCGGCCTGGAGACCGGGCACCATGGCGCCTCGCTGGTAGCAGGATCGCCGGGTGTTATTCATGGGTCGATGACCTATCTATTGCAGGATGAGCAGGGTCAGATCCTTGAAGCCCACTCTATGTCTGCCGGTCTTGACTATCCAGGCGTCGGACCGGAGCACTCCTATTTCAAGGACCGTGGTCTGGTGAGATACGAATCGATCACCGACGAGGAAGCGGTGGAGGCTGTATATTTGCTGGCATCTGTCGAGGGCATCATCCCTGCCCTGGAATCTGCCCATGCGCTGGCTTGGATTACCAAAGAAGCGAAGTCGCTCGAGGGGAAGACCGTGGTCCTAAATCTGTCAGGACGCGGTGACAAGGACGTGCAGCAGATCGTGGATGCGGAATGAGCAGACAATTGCTGACCGAACTCTTTGATACCTGCCGCCGCGAGCAACGAGCTGCGTTGATGCCCTATATGACGGTTGGCCTGCCGTCGCCGCAGGAATCGGTCCGTCTCTTTGTTGCGATGGCCGAAGCAGGTGCGGATGGTTTTGAAGTTGGCATCCCCTATGCGGATCCGCTGATGGACGGACCCACTATCCAGGCCGCGGGGGAGAGGGCGCTGGCTGCTGGATCTGGTGTTGAGGTTGGATTGGATTTGCTCGCCGAGATCGTCGCCGAGACCGGCAAGCCGTGTGTCGTGATGACCTATGTGAATCCGATTCTGCGCATGGGTATCGAAGCCTTTGCCGACAGGGTTGCCGGTGCGGGCGCCGCGGGCGTCATTGTCGCCGACCTGCCCGTTGATGAGGCAGATCCGTTTCGGAAGGCCTTTACGGACCGTGGCATAGGTCTGGTGTTGTTTGTTGCCCCGACCACTACCGAACAGCGTTTGTCCAGAGTGGTCAAAGCCGATCCTCCCTTCATATACGGAATCGCAGAGCTTGGAGTGACCGGGGTGCGATCCACTGCCTCAAGTCACATCGAGTCTCTTGTCTCAAGAGTGCGCAAGCTGAGTCAGGTGCCAGTCGTTGTCGGTGTGGGGATCTCGACACCTGACCAAGCGCGGGCGGCTGCGAGCCAGGCTGATGGAGTCATCGTCGGCTCAGCGTTGGTAAAACGTGTTCTGGTCGCTGCTGACATCGGAGAAGCCGAGGACGCCCTGCGTGCCGCGGTTAGCGATCTGGCGCGGGCAGTACGACGGCCCAAGTCTGACTAGCCCCTCTGGACAACTCATTTTTGCGTCTGGTGGTTGGAGTCGGCGCAGTGCACAATTGTCACAGGTCGAGTCCGCACCCTTCCAGCGCGGCACGGCTTACTTCGGCGGCGGGGCCGTCGGCGACACAGCGGTAAACGCACCACACACCGCCATCGTCGATGGCCCTCCGCTAAACGACGCACAGAGTCGTTTGGCCCTACACCGACCGACCGCGCAGCGATACGTTCGAGATATCGACAAATCTTGGAGATCGCGATGCAAGTTCTTATCACGGCGGCCTCAAAGCACGGTGCGACCGCGGGTATTGCCGATCGCATCGGTGCGCGGTTCATGGAAAAGGGGATAGCGTCGGTTGTTACCGACGTCGCCCATGCCCCGGATCCGTCAGAGTTCGACGCAGTGGTTCTGGGTAGTGGAGTGTATGCCGGTAGCTGGCTCAAGCCGGCCAGGAAGTACGTCGAGACCCATGCCGAGAAGTTGGCCGGCATGCCGGTGTGGTTGTTCTCGAGCGGACCGCTCGGGGATCCCAAAACCCAATGCGGACAAGGCGGTCAACGTGAGCGAGCTGGTGGATAGCACCGACGCGATTGGACATATCTTGTTTAGTGGTGCGTTGGACAGGGAGAAGTTGAACTTTGCCGAGCGTGCAATCGTGGCTGCGGTTCGCTCCCCAGATGGCGACTACCGCGACTGGGCCGAAATTGATGGCTGGGTGGATGCGATAGCCCAAGAGCTGCAATAGCTCCGGGCCCGAACACCTCGCCCCGAATGCCTAGCCTCGAGTTCGGCGAAGCCGAGGTCGCGTACCGGGAGGGGGACTCGAACCCCCACGAGCTCTCGCTCAACGGATTTTGAGTCCGTC
>JASJHC010000092.1:0-6731 GCA_033791245.1 Acidimicrobiia bacterium
TTCTTCATCTTCACCATGGTCGGCTCGGTCTTGATGCTCGTCGCCATTCTCTACCTGGCCTGGTTCCATCATCAACAGACCGGCGTGTGGTCGTACGACTACCTCGATTTCCTCCACACCGCACCGCTGCTTTCGGTCAGCGGCGGGTGGCTGGCCCCGGGATTGCTCGTCTTTGCCGCCTTCGCGCTCGCATTTGCCATCAAGGTGCCGATCTTCCCGTTCCACACCTGGCTGCCTGATGCGCACACCGAGGCCCCAACTGCAGGGTCGGTGTTGCTGGCCGGTGTATTGCTCAAGCTGGGTGCCTACGGCTTCATTCGGTTCAACCTGACATTGTTCCCCGACGCCGCGGTTCGTTTCGCCCCATGGCTGGCCGCCCTTGCTGTTATCGGCATCATCTACGGTGCGGCAGTTGCGATCGTCCAGCCTGATGTGAAGCGTTTGGTCGCCTATTCGTCGGTAAGCCACCTTGGCTTCATCATCTTGGGCATCTTTGCAATGACCAGCCAGAGCGTCACCGGTGGCGTCATCCAGATGGTCAATCACGGCCTGTCCACTGGCGCTTTGTTCTTGCTCATCGGCATGGTTTACGAGCGCCGCCACACCCGTCAGATCTCCGATTACGGCGGTCTTGCCAAGGTGATGCCGGTATTTGCCGGACTGTTCTTGTTCTCTGTGTTCGCCTCTGCCGGGCTGCCTGGTTTGAACGGGTTCATCGGCGAGTTCAAGATCCTGCTCGGTTCTTATCTGCGCTTCCCAGTTGCGGCAGTCTTGGCGGCTAGTGGCGTGATCCTTGCCGCCATCTATCTGTTGTGGGCCTACGAGCGAGTCTTCACCGGGCCGATCACCCACAAAGAGAACGAGAAACTGCTTGACCTCGACAAGCGAGAGATTCTGATTCTTGCGCCACTTGTTGTGCTGATCCTCTTCCTTGGTGTGTACCCCAAGCCTGCGCTCGATCGCATAGAACCTGCGGTGAACGAGGTGCTGGAGAGGATCGAAGCGGTGACCGATTACTCGGTGCCGGAGTATGGGATCGATATGGCCGTAGGAGGTGACGAGTAGATGGAGAACATCAACTTCCTATCCATCGGCCCTGAGGTCATCTTGCTGGCCGGTGCGGTCATTGTGCTGATGGCGGCGGTGACCCTGAACCAGGGTCGTCGTGACTGGGGAATCGTCGGCGGCATCGCACTGATTGTCTCTTTCTTGTTGTCGTGGGCGCAGTGGCTGCGGCTCGACTATCTGGAGGTTGGGGCAGAGCTTTCGTTCACCGCTCGTGGCGTGAGTTCGTTCCGCTACCCGATGGTGGTCATGGACCGGTTCTCGGCATTCGCCGGAATCCTCATCTTCCTTGTCGCGTTTTTGGCCCTGGTCGGCAATTGGGGCTTGGTCAAGACACTTGGCAAGCGTGGCGCCGAATACGTTGCGCTCGTGCTACTGGCTACGGCCGGGCTCCACATGATGGTCATCTCATCGAACCTCATCTTGATGTTCATGGGCCTGGAAACGGCATCGATTGCGCTTTATGTCATCGCCGGCTTCGCCAGGGTGGAACGCAACTCCGATGAATCGGCGCTGAAGTACTTCCTGCTCGGTTCGTTTGCTTCTGCGATCTTCCTGTACGGGATTGCCTTGGTCTATGCCGGAACCGGCAGCATCTCGATCTATGGCTCCGGCGGGATTCTCGAGTTCTTTGCGACCCGGCCGGTCGCACTGATGGAGGTTGGCATACTGCTCGCCGGGATCGGTCTGATGATTGTCGGCCTTGCTTTCAAGGTGTCGGCGGCACCATTCCATCAGTGGGCTCCAGATGTCTATCAGGGTGCGGCCTCGGGCTCGGTTTCGTTGATGGCTGCCGGTGTGAAGGTTGCCGGAATCGCCACGTTGGCCAGAGTTCTACTTGGCGCATTCCCCAGCCGGATCGATGACTGGGCGCCGATTGTGGCAATACTGGCGTTGTTGTCGATTGTCGTGGGAACCACCGGCGCCATTGGGCAGAGCGACGTCAAGCGGATGCTGGCCTACTCGGGTGTTGCCCACGCCGGGTTCATGCTTTCGGCCTTCGTTGCCGGCGTTGCCGGCATTCCTTCGATCTGGTTCTACCTGGCCACCTACGTCCTCCAGCTGGTTGGTGCCTTCACCATTGTCAGTCTGGTCAGCGGCGTCCGCTCCGGATCGTCCGGCTTTGACGAATACAAGGGTCTGTTCGAACGGTCGCCATGGGTTGCGGGGGCGATGGCGACCTTCATGCTTGGCATGGGTGGGATCCCCTTCTTCGCAGGCTTTGTCGGCAAGGTTGGTGTGTTCAGTGCGGCGATGACCGCCGGCTACACCTGGCTGGTAGCTGTGGGCCTGATCGCTTCGATCGCAGGCTTGTTCTTCTATCTGCGCATCGTGGTGCTGATGTTCTTCGAGGCGCCGGTGCTGGCAGAGGCCCCCGGCACCGCAACGGCTGCGCCGCGCTTGGCCGGAGGAGCTGGGTTTGTTATTGCATTGACCGCCGGTCTGACCATCTTGTTCGGCATAATCCCTTGGCCGTTGCTCAATATCGTGAAGAACGCCCTCTGATCGGTTGGTCAGTTGAGCGGCCCACGGAAACGCAAGTCTTGGCACGGGTTAGATTGACCCTCCTATGACCCCGACCCGTTACCTCGCTGCGTCCCTTCTCGGCTTGACGCTACTTGCCGCCCTCTTGCCTCTGCGTGGGGTTGTTGCCGAGATTGTTACCACCAACATCTATCTGGTGGCGGAAGACGACTTCGAAGACGAAGACCTTTATGTGGCCTCCACCTCGGCGCGGATTGATGGCACAGTCGACGGCGATTTGGTCATCAGTACCGGCAGCCTGACCATTGCCGGCGAAGTCACCGGAGATGTTTTTGTCCTGAGCCAGGGGACCGTCCAGGTAACAGGAACCGTTGGTGGCTCGTTGCGCGGGGCGGCACGGACGCTGATAGTGGAGGGTTCTGTGGGCGATGACGTCACCGTCGCTGCCCTCGCCACCCAGATCGCTGGCACAGTCGGCCGCGACGCCTTGGTGTTTGGCGGCTCGCTCGATATGGACGGCGAAGTCAAACGGAACATCGCCGGCCGCATACTGACCGTGGTCATCGACGGCAAAGTAGGTCACGACGTTGACATCGCCGTCGGCAATCTGACGCTGGGCAGGGCAACGGTGGTTGATGGCGATGTCTTGTACCGGTCAGGCACTGACGCTGACATCGCGGCTACGGCCCAAGTGGCCAGCCAGTTGACGCGTTTGCCCACCCGAGGCGCGTTTGGAGTCGAGGTAGTGCTCACCATCGCCACCATCTTGGGGTTCTTTGGGTTCCTCTTCGCCGGGGTGGTGCTGCTGTGGTTGTTCAAGGTGACCGGCCCGCGTGCGGTTACGTCGGTACTGGCCCGGCCGCTGCGGGCTGCTGCAGTCGGCGTTGGGGCACTGATAGTTCTGCCGGTCCTCGTTCTGGTGCTGGCTGTGACACTTGTCGGGGCGCCGGTCGCTCTGGCGTTACTGGTGCTCCTGCTCCTGGCGCTTCTCTTTGGGCCGGTACCCGCGGTTACCGCGATCGGGGTACGGATACTGCGGGGCCGCTGGGGCCTGTTCGCTGCCTTCTTTGTGGGAGCCGGGTTGTGGAGGCTGGGAATTTGGCTAATCCCACTGATTGGCTTCGGGCTCTATCTGGGCGCTTTGGTAGTTGGTGTGGGCGGCTGGCTAGTTGCCATCTGGGATCAGCGGAAAGAGAGTTCGCTTGCAACGGACCTGTTGCCGAGACGCCCGCCGGAGATCGAAGCAGGTGCTATTGCCTCACCGATTGGTTGGGATGCACCCTTGGCGCCGGGTAGCCGGAGGGAAGCCGAGGACTCCGAGCCAGAGGGTGCGGAAGAAGATTCCTAGGACGCTTCTTCTTCTCCAAACACAATGCGGGTATCTGTGAAGGTTCCCGCACTGGAGCTGTAACCCACCGGGCCCAGATGTGGATCCGGTTCCGGGGGAGCCTCGCCCGCGGCGAGTGCCGCCAGCCGGCCATCACGCTCGCCGATGGCGGCGCGGAGACGATCGGCCTGCGCCTCGGCTTGTTCTAGGGCCGTCTTCATACGACGCTTCTCTTCAGCAAAATCTTCTGAAACCTCTGCGACCGTGGTCTCGGCAGCGAGTTGCCGTGACCGCTCCTTGGCGTCGGCCAGTTGGCCACGCAAGGAGGCTCGCTCCGATTCGAGTTCACGAATCGCGGCTTGGGCAGACGCCACGTCTGCAGAACCCGCACCTGGCACGATCTTGGGGGCAGTGCGTTTTGTCATTCGGCCGAGTAAGAACCCGACGATGGTTGCGCCGACCATGAAGGCGGCTATCTCTGCAACGGCATAAATCATCCGTTTCCCTCCGGCTCTCTATTCGGGTGGTCCGAGTCTGAATTCAACACGACGATTTTGGGCACGGCCCTCTTCGGTTTCATTGTCACCGATGGGTTTCGATTCTCCGTAGCCGACCGCAAAAATACGGGCTGGTTCGATCCCTGCGGTAACAAGCCAGTCCTTGGCCGATTGGGCCCGAGCCTCGCTCAGCGACATGTTCGTGGCTTCTGATCCACGGCTGTCGGTATAGCCCTCGACGGTCATCAGCAAAGTGGGGTTTCTCGTGAGAATGCCGGCAGCGACGGGCATGAGCTGTTCGAGCTGCGGGGTCAGTTGGGAAGCTCCTGACGGAAATGTTGCTCCATTTAGCAACTGGCCGGTAATGACGTTGTCATAGATCTCAACATGCCACTCAGGGAACGGCGCAAACGCCGGGAAGACCAGGGGGAGACGGAACAGGGAGAACGTTGTGTCGACCCCGGGGTCAACCTCAATCTCATTGACGACGTTTTCGGCACCGTAGCTGGTGGCGGCAAGACCGAAGGCAAACTCAAGCAGCGACTGGCTGGGGACGGTTCCAGTGAGATGGATGATCCCGTCTCCGGCCACAACCGCGTTGATCGACGGTGGGGTCAAGCCGGTCACCTGTACTTCGTTGGTGAGGGTGACCTCTGGACCGAGCGCCTGGGCGAGGGCTCGTTGGAGTTGGGCAAGCCGTTCTTCATTCGGGGCGTAGCCAAACAAGGTGGCTTCCTCGCCGACGATGGTCAGGCCTGAGGTGCCGATGATGGGGAGAACAGCAATGGCATCTGCGACCCGCGGTACCCAGGAGGCACTGGTTATGTCGGGGTCAACTTCAAGTTGGTTGTCGAGGAGGGGGGCATAGATCAGATCGGCGATGACAGCGAGCTTTCCAGCTGATGCCTCGTCTGGGATGGTGCCCCGCACCGTGAGTTGGCCGCCCTCAAGGCGGGCATCGAGATGGGCGGTGTTCCCGGTGCTTGCTTCATCGGTGATGGGCGGCAGCGTCGAGGCCAGTGTCGTTGGGGGAGCGGTGGTGGTGCTGGTGGATGCCGAGGTTGTCGTCGTTGCCCCGGCCGCGGTGAATGAGGAGCTACTCGCCGTGTCGGTCCAGGCAACGGTGCGCACCCCATCGATGCCGGCAATGGCGGTCTCGGCCTTGTCGCGGTCGGCGGTGATGCCGCTGACTGTGACATCACGACCGGAGACTTCCACGCCTGCGTCGATTCCGGCTTCAGCCAGGGCAGCTTCGGCCTTGGAACCCAGATCGTTCTGTTCTCCAGTGATGCCGATCGCGACAGCGGCTCCGACTAGAACGAGCCATGCCACCAGCAATAACCGCACGCGCATGCTTCCGAACGACAAGTTTCCATCCTCATTGGAAAAACCCTTCGATGGATGATCGGCGCAAATCTGGCGTAGATCAAGGGTTTTGTCGCGGAATCCAGGTCTTACCGGTTTGCACAATCACCGCTTCAATTGCCAACCGGAGTCAGCGGGATGCCGGGGAACCAGTCCGCAGCAGAAACCGATTCCCAGGTGGCCAGGGCGTCGTCGATGAGACCCTCGCGAAGTTGTGCCATTCCCTTGCGAAGACGGTGGGTCTGAGCGGCCGTTTCGACACGCTGGCCCTCGGAGAGATCGCAGACCTCCCTGGCTCGTGTGGACAACTCGTAGGTGCCGATGAGTCGTGCCCGATCGACAATTTCTTGTTTCGTGTTGGCGATCAGAGGCCGGAGTAGCGGGGCTTGGGCGTACTTGTCGATCTCAATGAGGTTTGCTGCTGTCTGTGAGGAAACCTGGCCAAGCGAGTCGCCGGTGACGATGAGCGGCAGCTCGAGCCGTTGCGCTACCCGATAGGCAGCCTCGGTCATCAGCTGCTTGAGAAGGACCTGGCGGAGACGAGGGTGGACGGCGGCGGTGAGCTCTTTCTTCACCGGCTCGAAGTCGATGACGTGCAGATTGATGTCAGCACCGTGGCCCCACTTTGAAGCGAGCAGGTGGCCGACGGCCAGTGCATGATCGGCCTGGTTACATTCCAGCTGGAAGTGGAGCATGTCGATTGGGCAGCCCCGGCGCATCATCATCCATGCCGCGACTGGTGAGTCGATACCGCCCGACAACATGACGAGATTTGGTGACTGGGTACCGACGGGGAGGCCACCAGGTCCGGCCCATGAGTTCGAGACCACAACAGCTCTGCTGCCTTCGACCCGAACCAGGACCCCACCAGCGAGCCCGCCTTTGGCCTGCTCAGCGTGATCGTGGACGATCCGACCTACACGATCGCGCTGGTCTCGGTCGACCCGACCCTGGTTCCGACCACGCTTCCGGCCACCATTCCCATCCTCGAC
>JASJHC010000093.1:0-2649 GCA_033791245.1 Acidimicrobiia bacterium
AGACTGGCATGTCTGGTGTGACGGTTATTGGTCGGATGGTCATTTCGTCGCGAACAATCCTGGTGGGGCTGGGACCACCGGCAGCCTGGATGTCGCTCAATGTGATGAGGCCAACGAAACGATCGTCTTCCACCACGGCAACTCCATGGTGGTGGGTGCGATCCAAGAGCAACTGCAGCTCGTCCAGATTCATCTCTGGATTGGCCGCACTGTCGATATCTGACATCACCTGGCCGACCTCGACTGTGTCGAGAAGATCGATGTCCTCGGTGGTGGGCAGCCTGATTCCCTTGCGGTTGAGCGACATCGTATAGCTCGAGTCGGGATGGAGCCGCTCTCCGATGAAAGTGGCCAGTGCTGCGGCAAGCATCAGCGGCAGGACCAGGCCGTAGTCACCAGTCAGCTCGAAGACGAGGATCACCGCGGTCAGTGGTGCTCTCACCATCGCCGCTAGTGCCGCTGCCATGCCAACCAAGGCAAAGGCCCCCGGTTCGATTTCGGAGAACCCCCAGAGCGGGTCGATCAATATGGCGAACCCTGCACCGATGGCGCCCCCCATCACCAGGGCGGGCATGAACGTCCCTGCGGACCCGCCTCCTCGTCGCGTAATCGCTGAGGTGACCGCCTTGAGCACCGAGACGATGATTAGCGACCACCAGACGTAGCTGCCGTGATCGCGCAGTGAAAGGAGGTCGGTCAAGAAGTCCTGTCCCGTGCCAAGGGTCTCCGGGTAGGCAACCCCGATCAGTGCCACAGCCAGTCCGGCGCTGATGGGAAGAAGCCAAGGCGGAAGCCGCGCCGGGAACTTGGAGCGGCTGGACAGATCCAGGATGCGTAGGAAGAGAATGGCGAAGAGTACGACGACAACAGCCAGGATGGCGTAGAGAATCAGCTGGGTTGGATGTTCTAACTCGAAAGCAGGAGAGCGCAGGAACTGTTCCTCACCCACCAGGGAGTGGGTAGTCACGGCGGCCGCAACCGACGTGATAACCACGGCGCTGATGTGGCGGACGGCAAACGAGCTGAGGATGACTTCGAGGGCGAACATCATTCCGGCGATGGGGGTGTTGAAGCTAGCCCCGATGCCGGCGCCCGCCCCCGCTGCAACGAAGCTCTTGATGCGATCGAGGTCAAAGCGGCTGTGACGAGCGAACGATGATCCGATGGCAGCTCCGATCATGACGATCGGACCCTCGCGTCCTCCCGATCCACCACTTCCCAGTGTCACCGCGGTTGCCACGAGTTTTGTCGGGATGGGTTTGGTGGCGAGGTATCCGCCTTCGAGATTGACTGCCACCATTGTTTCGGCGACGCCGCCTCCCGCCACGCCCGGTCCAAGTTTGCGGTCGAGGAGCCACGAAGCCAGCAGACCAAGTGGAACCGAGGCCACAACCATCCATTTGCCCCAGCTGAGGGTGGCATCAGCATCGGTAATGGATTCGATAATCAGCTCGATGCCCCAAACGAGTAGAGAGGCTCCGATGCCGACAAGGATGCCCAACAAAACCGAAGCGGCGAGGAACGCAGTGTGCCCGCGTGACCGCAGCGCAGCACGGATCTTGGCGATCACCGTGCCCTCCAAGGTGACGCGCCGCGGTGGTGGGCGCGCCGATATCTGTCCCAGTCTTGTTTCATACCGAGCAGGGTCGCACACTCAGCCGAAAAAGGCGATGTTATCTGTGCTCACGGTGCGGTGAGCGTAGAATTCATACCGTAAGCCCTTCGTACCGGAAAGTAGCGTCATGCCCATGGACACTTCATTGTTCGATCGTTTGTGGCGGATGGTCTTGGCGAACCGAACGGCTGTAGTCCTGGGGCTTGGCGTTGTCGCTGTTGCAATAGTCGTTGGCATCATCATGGGCGGTGCGCCGCTGGTCGGCGTTGTCGGGGTGCTGACCGCGCTTGTCGCATTTGCTCTATTGTCTTGGCGGAGCCGCCGTATGGGTGGAGAAAGCGGAGCAGGCGGCGGCACCGTGCTCACCTACTTTGCACTGGCAGCTGTATTGACCTTGGGGCTCATTCAGCTGGTCCCGTACGGCCGCTCCCACAGCAACCCACCGACGATCGGTGAGCCTGCCTGGTCCTCGCCGCAGACCCGGGAACTGATGGTCAACGCGTGCTACGGCTGTCACAGCAATGAGGTCGAGTGGCCTTGGTACTCCAATATCGCACCTGTCTCGTGGGTTGTCACTGCTCACGTCGACAGCGGGCGTGGTCAGGTCAACTACTCGGAGTTCACTATCGACGACGGCGATGCGGATGAGACCATCGAGACGATTCGTGAAGGTTCGATGCCGCCGAGCTACTACACCGTGTTTGGTCTCCACCCCGGGGCCAAGCTGAGCGACCAAGAGGTTGCCGACCTCATCGCGGGATTGCAGCTGACTCCGGGGATGGATGAAGACGAGGGCGGCGACGACTGAGTAGCGAAGTGCTGGAGCCGCCTATCCGGCGTGAGGCTTGATCCCGCTTGGTGTTGTGGCGATGGATTGTCAACAAGAAATCCTGAATACCTGGAAATCGTTCGTTTTGCAGGCGATATCGCATGTTAAGAGCTAAACACGCACCGGAATCGTCACCCGACCCGCATCGGTTACTACGACCGGGATCACCAGGCGGAGGCTTTTGAGATCGTCACCGGCGAGCAGG
>JASJHC010000094.1:0-12130 GCA_033791245.1 Acidimicrobiia bacterium
TACCGCGACGAACGTCCTCATCCCTCGTATGTCCTCGATTTCGGTCATTTGATTCCACTGCACGAAGTTTTTCGTATATTCGAGGAATGTCGACTCAATGTCAAGCGGTCGCAAGTCATTATCCAACAATCGGTATGCTCGCTGGCTATGCGGCGACTCATTCTCATCACCAGTCTTGCGATCATCGCCGCGGCGTGCACATCGAACGACCCGCTCCCTGCGGCAACGACGAGCTCAACCACTGCCCCCGAGACATCGCAAGCAATTGTGCCGACGTCGGTAAATCTGCCGCAAGACGATGCGCCATGCCTAGCCGGTGACCGGCCTTTCGCCGCCTCAGGATTGATCTCGGCTTTTGGTGGGACCAGCGGTGACGCCACCCAGATATCCGGTATCCGATGGGCACAGCACCCCGGATGTGAGCGCGTCGTAGTCGATCTGCTGACCGCAGACGGAGCTCCGGCGGGGGCCCTCGGTCCGATCGGGGTCGATTACGACGAAACCCTCGGAATCATCCGCATCAATCTGCCAGACGCAGTCGCCCGCAGCACGATTGCCGACTCGCTCCTCGACGGCGATCTCGTCAATCGTGCTTTCGTCGTAAGAACCATCCAGGGCACGTTGGCAGTGGATCTGCATGTGACACCAGGGTCCTCGGTGACGCTGCGCTCTTTCGAAGTAGGCGCCCCCAGCCGGATCGTGGTCGACATCAAGCCGCAACCCGAGGCGCCGCCCGTCATCGGTGCGACGATCTCTGATGACATGGTTGTCCTCAGCCCAACGTCAGGGCAGACGCAATCGCCGATCCTCGTCACGGGCTACGCCAGAGCTTTCGAAGCTGAGATCGTCGCCCGCCTCCACGAAGACCGCTACTCGCCCGTGATCGCAGAACAGACCGACCTGGCCGCGGACTGGGCCGAAGCATGGGGAGAATTCGTGATTACGTTCGCCAATCCTCCTGCGCAACCTTTGGAGCTGTTTGTTGGATCGGAGTCTCCGTCGTCTGGAGACACTACCGGCGTATGGATCTCGATCGACACCGGGACCGCCCCGCCACCGGACGTCTAGATCGCCATTCCATCTGGCATGTCGACAACGACAACGCCCGCATCCACATTGACCTCGGTCACGATGGCCGCAACGAACGGGACCTCGAAGAGCCCACCGTCGCCCTGCACCTGAAGGCGATCCTGGGCAGTACCGGTAACGATGTCGGCGACGATGCCGAACTGGGCCCCCGCTGCATCGACGACGCTGAGGCCAATCAGCTGGTCGGGCCAATACTCGCCGCTGCCGAGATCACGTCGCTGCTCGATGTCGATCACAAAGGACGTTCCACGCAGCAGCTCAGCTTGGTTACGGTCGTGAATGCCTTCAAAACTGACCAGTAATCCGTCTTTGTGAGGCTGGGCCGTCGCGATTACCACGGTTGGGTGACTCTGATTGTCGGTGACCAACTGGGTGGCGATATCAAACCTCGCCGGATCGTCGGTCAACGGCCGGACGATCACAGCCCCTTTGATGCCGTGGGCGCGCCGAACGTAGCCAATCTTGATTGACTCGTCGGAACCGGAGGTGGCGCTAGTCGAGGAACTCAACCTGCACGTCGAGACCTTCTTCGTCGCCAGCGGCTCTGGCAACTGACCGGATCGCGCGGGCAACACGACCCCGACGCCCGATGACACGGCCCATGTCCTTTTTGGCAGTGCGGACCTCGGCAACAACCGAGTCCTCGCCGTCACTGAGCACCTCGACCTCAACGCTGGAAGCGTCGTCAACGATTTGCTCGGTTACGTATCGCACAACCTTGTCGACAATCTCGCCTTGTTCCATTATTCGTCCGCCTTTTCAGCAGTTTCGCTTACAGCTTCTTCTGCCGCCTCAGCGACGACTACCTCTGCCTCTGGTTCTGCCGCCTCAGCGACTACCACCTCTGGCTCCGGTTCTGGAGCAGGTGCCGGCTCTGGCGCTGGTGCCGCGGCGGCCTCGGTCGCTGCTGTTGAGGTGCCAACGATATGGATATCACCACGATCGATAGCGAAGCGGGTCCATGCTCCGGAGATCTCCAGGAGCTTCTTGGCACGTTCGGTGGGCTGGGCGCCCTTCTGCAACCAGTCCAGGGCGCGCTCATTATCAATTTCGATGAGCGAGGGCTCGGCACGCGGGTCGTAACGACCGATTTGCTCGAGATATGCCCCGTCGCGCGGCTTGCGCGAGTCCACCACTACGACGCGATACGACGGTTGCTTCTTCTTGCCCATCCGCGTCAGGCGGATCTTGACCGACATCTACTTCACCTCTTCTTACTTCGACCTAATCCCGGGAGATTGAGCCCCGGTATCGGGCTCTTTCCTCCGGCAATCATTTTCATCATCTTTTGTGCTTCCGAGAACTGCTTGAGGACGGCATTGACGTCCTGCGGTCGGGTTCCCGAGCCGGCCGCGATGCGCCGCTTCCGACTTCCATTGATGGATTTCGGGTTGTGACGCTCCGTGGGAGTCATCGACCTGATGACGGCCTCGACACGGTTCAGGTCTTTCTCATTCACCTCAACGTCACGAAGCGCCTGTCCGGCGCCGGGCAGCATACTAACCAAGTTTTGCAGCGGACCCATTTTTCTTAGCTGTTGGAACTGTTCCAGGAAGTCTTCCAGGTCAAAACTTGCGGTGCGCAGTTTCTCTACGGCGACTGCTGCCTGCTCTTCGTCGTAGGCGCCTTCTGCCTTTTCGATCAGAGTGAGGACGTCACCCATCCCCAAAATTCGTGACGCCATACGCTCTGGATAGAACACGTCAAGATCGTCGAGGCCTTCACCTAGACCAACGAATTTGATTGGACATCCGGTCACTTCGCGGGCCGAGATCGCAGCACCACCGCGGGCATCACCATCCAGCTTCGTCATCACCAGACCGGTGAGCTCGGTGTAGTCGAGGAAACCCTTGGCGACGTTCACGGCTTCTTGACCAGTCATGGCGTCAACTACGAGCAGAGTCTCATCCGGTTCAGCCACCTTACGCACCGCCGCCAGCTCTTTCATGAGGTCGTCATCAACCTGGAGACGACCGGCCGTGTCAATGATTACAACGTTGAGGCCTTCCTGGCGTGCGTGTTTGAGAGCGGCCTTGGCCAACTTTGGCGCCTTTGCCTTTCTGTCGACATAGACAGGAACACCAACCCGCTTCCCCAACGTCTCCAGCTGATCAATCGCTGCGGGGCGTTGCAGATCTGCCGCAACCAGCAAGGGCCGCTTGCCTTTTCTCTTGAGGAGCTTCGCCAGTTTGGCCGCAGATGTCGTCTTACCGGAACCCTGCAGACCTGCCAACAGGATCACCAGCGGTGGGGCCGCTGGTCGCTTCAGCGGCGCCTCTTGGCCAAGGGTGTTGATCAACTCTTCGTGGACGATCTTGATCACCTGTTGGCCAGGCGTGAGGCTCTTGGTGACATCCTCGCCAAGGGCACGTTCTTTGACGCGGGCAAGGAACGACTTGACGACGACAACGTTGACGTCGGCTTCGAGTAGCGCGAGACGGACCTCGCGCAGAGCGCCGTCAACATCCGCCTCCGAGAGGCGACCCTTGCCGCGAAGTTTGGCGAATACATCGCCGAATCGATCGCTAATAGTGTCAAACATGCCGGGCGGATTGTAGGTGAGTTCGTCGGGGAAGAAAGCAGGATTCCGCAGAAGGTCGGGCACCTTGCTAGTCGAACGTGGCCGCCGGCCACGCGGACGTGGGCACGGCCCATGCCACTAGCCTGCACAGAACCGATCCTTGCGCTGGAGGAATGCCAATGAACCTGACCGTTGTCGACCATCCACTTGCCCGGCACTACCTGACCACTCTTCGCGACGGCTCAACCGGCAACGAAGGTTTCCGTGCCGCGGCCCGTCGACTCACCAATGTCCTGGTAATGGAGGCGACCAAAGAGGTCCCAACCCACAAAGGTACGGTGGACACTCCGATGGGTGCCACTACCGGTCACGTTCTTGCCGACGTCGTCGCAGTCGCCGTTCTTCGTGCTGGGCTTGGGATGCTTGACGCGGTCGTCGATCTGATGCCAAACGTGAAGGTTGGCTTCGCCGGACTGCAACGCGACGAAGAGACTGCCGAACCCGTCGAGTACTACGTCAACCTTCCCCAGGTCGACGGTGCATCCGTCTTGATCCTCGAACCGATGCTTGCCACCGGCGGTTCGCTGTCGTGGGCTGTCGACAAAGCCAAGGAAGCCGGCGCCACCGACATCACGTGCCTCTGTGTTGTCACTGCTCCCGAGGGTGTTGCGCGTATGTACCAGGACCATCCCGACGTACGCATCGTTGCCGCCGCCGAAGATGAGGGCCTCAACGACACCTACTACATCGTTCCCGGTCTCGGCGATATGGGCGACAGGCTGTTCGGCACCATCGACCGTCCCCCGCTCTAGACCAAACGCCCGAGGATCGACATGAACGAACACACCACCACCTTGCGCGACGCCTACGACTTCGATGCCGAGCGCCGCAACAACAATGTCTTTGATGGCTGGCGAGCCGAAATCGTTGATGATTTCTTGGCCCGTCTCACCCCCGGCTCGTCCATTCTGGAGTTGGGCGCTGGAGCCGGCCAGGGGGCTGTGTATGTGGCCGAGCGGGGGTTTCCGATCGTAGCCATGGACCTGTCGCCCGCCAACGTCGAACGAGCGGTGCAACGGGGCATCGACGCCAGGGTTGGCGACTTCACCGATCCCGCTTTCTACGTCGGCCAGTTCGATGGCGTCTTTGCGATGAACTCGCTGCTACATGTGAAGAAAGACCTCTTTCAGGACGCGCTCGGCGTGCTCCGCCGTTCCCTACGGCCCGGTGGCATTGCTCTCGTGGTCGTATACGGAGGGTGGAACCACGAGGGGACGTTCGAGGACGAATGGACCGATCCACCTCGGTTCTTCGCCATCTATTCCGACGACGATTTCGCCAGTTTGGCGACGCCGGGCTTCAAACGGCTCGCCTGCGAATTTCGTCATGCCGACGTCGATGGGGATCTGCATCCGCAGGTGTTGGTGCTGGAGGCCGTGTGAGCGGTTCCGGCCAGGACTTCACCGAAGCAGTGATCCGAGTTCTCGAGGCTCTGGAACCGGGCGATGTGATGGCATACGGCGAGGTCGCCACTGAGGCCGGCTATCCGGGTGCGGCACGTGCGGTAGGTAATCTGCTGCGCACAGTCCCCGGTCTCCCCTGGTGGCGAGTCGTCAATGCCGCGGGGCGCCTGGCGCCCCGTAGCGAGAAAGAACAAGCACAGCGGCTCCGGTCGGAGGGCGTCAAGGTGGTCAACGGCAGGGTCAGGCTTAGAAAGTGACCTTTGGCAAAGTTTGGGACTACGCAGATTCTGAATTCTCCGCCATAATTGGATAATGAAGCACCACTCAATCATCGAGCTCATCGAGCGCAAGCGGGACAACGGGAAGCTGAATCCTGAGGAACTGCAGTGGATCATCTCCGAGTACACGGCGGATCACATCCCCGACTACCAAATGTCATCGTTGCTGATGGCGATCTTCATCCGGGGGTTTACTGCAGAGGAGCTTGGTCCGTGGACCGAGGCCATGCTGCAATCGGGCGAAGTTCTTGACCTCTCCAACATCCCCTCCGCCAAGATCGACAAACATTCGACGGGTGGGGTGGGAGACAAGATAAGCATTCCGCTCGCTCCGATGGTTGCCGTTTGCGGTGTGGCCGTTCCGATGATGTCGGGACGTGGTCTCGGCCATACCGGAGGCACGCTCGACAAGCTCGAGTCGATCCCCGGCTTCCGCACCAGACTCGACAAGAAAGAGTTCGTCGATATTGTCGAACGCCTCGGCCTCGTGCTCGGCGGCCAGTCGGAGACCATGGCTCCCGCTGACAAACGCATCTATGCACTGCGTGACGGCACCGGCACTGTGCCTTCACTCCCCCTGATCGCTTCTTCAATTATGTCCAAGAAGCTCGCCGAAGGAATCAACGGACTGGTCCTTGACGTCAAGACCGGTTCCGGCGCATTCATGAAGAATGCGGCGGAAGCCAGCTTGCTCGCCGAGACCATGGTCGGCATCGGGGCATCGCACGGAACCAAGGTTGTCGCCACTCTTACCGGCATGGACCAACCCCTCGGTGTCGAAGTCGGCAACTCCAACGAGATCGCCGAATCCCTCGATGTTCTCGCCGGCGGTGGACCAGATGACGTCGTCGAGCTCACCTACAGCCTGGGGGCCGACATGCTGGTGCTTGGTGGGGTCGATGCTGACAGGGAGAGCGCCCTGGCCCGCCTTAAAAAGGCTGTCGATTCCGGCGCCGCCATGGAGAGGTTCCAGGAGGTCATCGTCGCTCAGGACGGCAACCCGGCGGTTGCCGAGGATCGGTCGCTGTTGCCGATGGCCCCCCTGCGTTACGAGTTGACCGCAAATGCAGCTGGGTACGTCTCGAAGTGTGATGCCCTCGACATCGGCAATGCCGGAGTCCGGCTTGGTGCAGGCCGGTCCCGTAAGGAGGACGAGGTCGACCCGGGAGTAAGCATCTCACTTCACGCCAAGCTTGGTGACAAGGTAGACAAGGGACAACCGCTGGCGACTATCGCCTATAGCGACGAAGCCCGCCTCGAGGCCGCCAAGCCGCTCCTCGAAAGAGCTTGGGAGATAGGCGACCCGGTAGATAAGCCAGAACTGGTCATCAGCCGCATTAACTGACCGACACAGCCGTTGCGCAACGATCGGCGGGGCTAGTCTCAATTCCGTGTGAGAAGCGGAATAGGGAGGCTTACGTGGGCTACGAACTACTCGAAGAGGCTGCCGCGGCTATCGCCGATCTGTCAGACCGGAAACAGCCTTCAGCGGCGCTGGTTCTCGGATCCGGACTAGGCGACTACGCAGCACTACTGCCAAACGCGGTCGCGATTCCGTACACCGACATCCCCCATTTCCCGACACCGCGAGTGGAGGGTCATTCAGGGACGTTGTATTCAATCGACGTCGACGGTAAGAGTGCCCTCGTTTTTTCTGGTCGAGTGCATTTCTACGAGGGCTGGGACCTCTTCGACGTTGTCTTTGGGGTTCGGGCGGCGGCGATGGCGGGGTGTCATACCGTGCTACTCACCAACGCCTGCGGCGGTGTCAGCCGCGGCTTGTCGGTTGGGGACCTGGTCGCCCTCAGCGACCACATCAACCTGTCCGGCCAGAATCCACTGATCGGGGCGAACGACAAACGTCTTGGCACACGGTTCCCCGACGTGAGTGACGCATACAGCATTGCACTGCGTTCCGAGATGAAGACCGCATTTGATGCTGCGGGTGTTGCCTACAAAGAGGGTGTCTACACCTGGTTCACCGGCCCGTCGTATGAGACCCCGGCGGAGATCGAGATGGTCCGTCGTATGGGTGGTGATCTGGTTGGCATGTCAACCGTTCCTGAGGCAATCGCTCTCGCCCACATGGGCCGACGAGTTGGTGCCATCTCGCTGGTGACCAATCTTGCAGCCGGTGCGTCTGATCAACCCGTCACCCACGAAGAGGTCCAGGAAGCTGCCGAACTAGCCAAAGCCAAGTTCACCAGTCTCATTGACACCTTGCTACCCCGGCTGGTATCGGAGCCATCTTCGAACTGAAGTATCATCGGCGGCAACTTCGGTTGAGGAGAAACCAGACATGAAGATTGCCGTCTGCGTCAAGCAGATACCCGATCCGGCCGCACCGTACGAGTTGGATCCCGGAACGAATTTCGTTTCCCGACCCAACGATCAGGTGCTCGATGACACTGACAGATATGGCGTGGAAGTTGGCCTGCAGCTAGCCGAGGAAATCGGCGAAGAGGCTACGTTGACCCTCATATCGATGTCCCCCTCGGGCACACTCCAAGGTATCCGCCAAGCGCTCGCTATGGGTGCCGACCGGGCCATCATCATCGACGATGAGGCACTGCGCGGCGCCGATGCGCTGGCCACCGCCCGAGCCTTAGCCGCAGCCCTCAAAGAGGATGGCTTTGATCTCGTTATCGCCGGCACTGAATCGACCGATGGCTACGCCGGTGTCATGCCGCAGCAGCTCGCCGAGTTGCTGGGTGTGCCCAGCCTCAGCTTCGCCCGCAAGGTCGAAAAGGACGGCGACAAGATCCGCATCGAGCGTCAGACCCAAGACGGATACAACGTGGTCGAGGCGCAACTGCCTGTCCTGTTGACCGTTACTTCCGGTGTCGTGGAGCCCCGCTATCCAAACTTCAAAGGGATCATGCAGGCGAAGAAGAAACCGGTCGAGACCAAGACATGCGCAGACCTCGGGATCGAGCCCAAGGCGCAGCAGGTCATCCAGTCCGTGGAGCCGATCGCGGCTCGACAAGCAGGAGAAGTCGTTGAAGACGAGGGCGAGGGCTATCTCAAGATCATCGAGAAGCTCGAAGAAACGAAGGTGATTTGATGACTACCTGGGTTTTTTGCGAAGAACTTGAAGGAACACCAAGCGCATCGTCGCTCGAGCTTCTCACCAAGGCACGCTCCTGGGGGGACACCGAGGTGTTCTACGTAGGCGCTGGCAGCGACACGGCTTTTGCGGCCCTAGGCGCTCACGGAGCATCCAAGGTTCATCATCTCGACACCGGGGACGCCCTGCCCGCCCCGTTGGCGGCGGCAGCTCTGGCCACTCTTGTGGACGAATCCGACGTGCTGCTGTTCGGCACGGGTAATACCGAGCGTGATGTCGCCGGCCGGCTTAGTGCTCGCGTCGGCTGTCCGGTGCTCTCCAATGCGACCGATGTTGACCCCGCAGGCGATCAAGTGATGGTTACGAACGAGATCCTCGGTGGCACCACCAAGGTGATCACGGCAGCAACTGCAGGACCAGTCATCGTCGTGACCCGGCCCAAGGCATTCCCAGCCGAACCCGGAGACGGAGCGACACCTGATGTCGTGGCCGTGGCCGTTCCCGATGCTGGCCACGCCGGTTCAGCGGTTGTTCTGGAGCGCCATGTCGAAGAAAGCGAAGGCCCCGATCTCGAGGCTGCTGCCATCGTTGTCGGTGGTGGGCGTGGCATGGGTGGCGCAGATGACAAGTGGGAACCCGTAGCCAAGCTGGCTGGACTGCTCGGTGGCGCCGTCGCCGCAACCCGGGCCGTCGTTGACGCCGGCTGGGTCCCGTATTCGCTCCAGGTGGGGCAAACCGGCAAGACGGTCAAACCCGACGTCTACATCGCCTGCGGTATCAGCGGAGCCATGCAGCACCTGGTTGGAATGAAGGACTCATCCACAATCATCGCCATCAACAAGGACCCCGAAGCACCGATTTTCTCGGTAGCCGACCTGGGCATCATTGGTGACGTGCACAACGTCATGCCCGCCCTGATCGCGGCACTTGAGGCACGCTAGAACCGGCTGTCTGGCGTCCACCAGCGCCGTATACGGCGGCGGCGGACGCCAGACTCCATCATCAGGGGCGTACGACAATGACCGACTTGCCAGTTGTGTGTCCGGCCACCATCTGACGGATGGCGCCTGGTGTCTCGTCGAGGGCAAACCGCTTTCCAATGGCCGGAGTGACGGCTCCTGTCTCGATGTGCTCTGCCAACTGCTCCATGAAGGTGTAGTGCTCTTTGCTGATGAAGTTCGTTAGCCGGTGTCCCACGAACGGGGACAGCATCAGCCCGCGGAGTTGCCGTCCGATGCCACCAGCGATGCGGCCACCTCCCTCACCGCCGACGATGACCAACGTGCCCTTTGGAGTTAGAACTCGCCGCAGTCTGGAGAGGCTGTTGCGTCCCCCCGTGTCAATGATGAGGTCATATCGGGCTGTGCCCTCGGCAAAATCTTCCCGCGTGTAGTCGATCACGTGGTCAGCGCCAATCGACCGCACCGTGTCAAGCTTGCTGGAACTGGCGACTCCAGTCACCACGCCACCGAGCGCCCTTGCCAGCTGAACGGCATACGACCCAACTCCTCCGGACGCACCAAGAACCAGAACCTTCTGACCGGCCTGGAGACGGCCGACCTTGGTAAGGCCTTGTAGCGCAGTGATCCCCGAGATGGCCGCGACGGCGGCTTGCTCAAAGGTGACGTTGCTTGGCTTGATAGCGAGCTTCGTTTCTTTGGCTGCTGCATATTCGGCGTAGGAGCCCTTGGCGATTCCAAAGACTTCGTCACCCGGTTGGAACCGGGTGACCTTGTCGCCGACAGCAACGACCGTGCCCGCTACGTCTAGACCCGGTACCGGGTTCTTGGGCTTAGTGATCCCATAGCCGGCGAAGCGGACGAGATATGGCAGCCCGGTCATGAGATGCCACACCCCGCGGTCGACGCCGGCAGCCCGGACCTCGATGAGCACCTCGTTCGGTTTGATAGATGGTCGGTCGATGGTGCTGAGTTTGAGGACGTCTGCCGAGCCGTATCGGTCTTGGGTAACCGCACGCATCTGCCCGACGGGTTCGGTGGCTGCGACCTGATCGGCTTGTTCTTGGGATGTGTTCATTGTGTCTCTCCTAGGTGGACTCGTACTTAGTACAGTAGGCCTTGCGCAACACTACTCGTACTTAGTACGATGTCAAGAGAAATCAGAAAGATGATCCATGACACCTCCCCCACCGCCCCAAATATCAACCCGAACTCCACTGACAAAGGACCGGGTGCTGACCGGCGCAATGGAACTCGCAGATCAAATAGGCATCGAGAGTTTCACTATCCGCAAGCTCGCGGCTGCACTCGACGTGAAGCCAATGACTATCTACCACCACGTATCCGGCAAGGAAGCCATTCTCGACGGCATGGTGGGCATCGTCTTTGCCGAGATCGACCCGCCTCCCACCGATGCCGACTGGAAGACTGCGATGCGCCAACGCTGCATGTCGGCGCGGACCGTCCTCGCTCGTCACCCCTGGGCGGCCCCATTGATGGAATCACGGACATCACCCGACCCGGAGATTCTGCAGCACCACGACGCCGTGGTCGGATGTCTTCGCCGCGGCGGCTTCTCCGTTGCGATGACCGCCCACGCCTACGCCCTCATCGATAGCTACATCTATGGCTTTGCTCTGCAGGAGGCGAACCTACCGTTCGACAGCGAAGCCGAAATCGGCGATGCCAGCGAGGCGATCATCGACACGTTCTCCATGGAGGCCTATCCCTACCTCACCGAACTAACGGCTGAACACATACTCCAGCCCGGCTACCGCTTTGGCGACGAATTTGCGTTTGGACTGGACCTCATCCTCGACGGGCTTGAGTCAGTCGCTAGGTTGAGTCCGCAAACGCCGATTAGGGCGTGATGGGCGTCGCCACCCTGAGACACTCACCCGGCTAGTCAAAGCGATTCGCTCCGCGGACAAATTCGGTAGCAAGTTGAGCGACCATGCCAGGTGCTTGGGACATCGAAAACGAGCTCGTAGCCAGACCCGGCTGCGAGCTCTACTACGGCAGTTGGTGCCCGCCAACACGAGCAAGCATCGCGGCGCGACGCCGCATTGACTTGCGCGGGGCGGGAACTGGATCGGGAACCAACGTCGAGATCAGCCAACCTGCGAAGCCGATGCCCACACCGGTAACGATGGCGTTTCCATCGTTGGCGTTGATGCCGCTCCACATGGTGAACAAGCTGAATGCGACGAGCCCAAACCCAACAACCAGCATGACATTGCGAGTCCATGGGCTTAGCCAGCCCTCAATGAAGTCGCGTCCGGTCTTATTTCCCATAAGGGACTATCGGTTGCCCTCGCGGACTACTTAGTCCTTTTGTGGATCAGATTCGAGAGAATCTGGCCCGAAGGAATGGGGCAGAATCTCATCGAATGGGTGCACCCGCAGCGAACCGTTCCCGTCCTGCACGACGACCGTGTCCACCGCAAACTCCCGCATCAATTGGCGACAGTTTCCACATGGGTAGCACTCGCCGGCGTCCAAACAGGCGATCACCACGGTGTCAATCTTGCGGACCCCGGCGGCCGCCGCCGAACTGATCGCATTGCCCTCGGCGCAAATCCCAGAGCCATATGCGGCATTCTCAACGTTACAGCCGGTGAAGACCCGTCAATCATCTGCTACGACGTCCGCTCCTAAGCGGAATTTCGATTACGGATAGTAGGCTTTCACCTCCTCCTGTCTTGCCTAGTCTTACAGCTCTATTGTCATGTTCCTAGGTTGGCGTCGACAAA